>JABDJG010000092.1 GCA_013002595.1 Hyphomicrobiales bacterium
CGGCAGTCCTGTCGCTGCTCACAGATCACGACCTGTCCGCCGCCGCCTTCCCGTGGCTGACCGCGCAAACCATCGATGTTGCAGGCAAAACCGCCATCGCCATCCGCGTCTCCTATGTCGGTGAATGCGGCTGGGAACTGCATGCCGACATGGCCGACCTGCCGGCAATATATGCCGCACTGATAAAGGCCGGCGAGCCCCAAGGCATCGCCCATATCGGCGCCTATGCAGCAAACTCCATGCGTCTTGAAAAAGGCTATCCGGCCTGGGGCATGGATCTCACAACCGAACGCTCACCGATCGAATGCGGTCTTGCCCGGTTCGTCAAAACCGATGGCCGCAGCTTCACCGGCCGTGATGGCCTGTTGAAACGCCCCGTTCACCTGAGCCTCAAGCTGCTCGAACTGGAAGCCGGCAGCTTCGACCCCTTCACCATGCACCCGGTGCTGGCAGAGGGCACAGCCTGCGGCCTGGTCACATCAGGCGCCTATGGCCACAGAACCGGCAAGGCCCTCGCCTTCGCCTACCTGAAGCCGGACGCCACCAGCAACCTCACCGTCGAGATCTGCGGCACGGGGTTCAAGGCGGCCATCCTGGATCAGCCGCCCTATGATCCAACCAACGAACGGCTCCGGGCCAGCGACCGGTAGCCGAAGTGTTCGCTCAGAAATCCTTGATTTTGACCGACTCGAGTTCTTTCTTGATCATCCGGTTCAGGATGCTCGGTGCGATCCACGTCAGCAGGCAGAATGACAGCCACAGGATGACGGCGATGGTGGGGATCGGCTGTTCCAACTGCTTGAGGAACCCGCGGAACAGCAACTGCCAGCTCAAATATATACCGATGACGATGACCCAAATCTGCTTGGTGCTGAACCGGCTGATCCAAACGGCATAACGCCACCAGATGCCCATGATCGGATTCTTGCTCGCCTTGATTTGGGACAGCAGCTGTATCGCTTCAGTGTTGGTTGCATCTTCACCAAGCGCCCACAAGGCATTTTCCATCGCCTCATCGCTGCGGCCTTCGCGCAGTGCGATCTGGCCGCGCAGAATGATGACATCGATGTCGCCGGGCATTTCCTCGGCAACATCATCGAAAAACATCCGGGCTTCGTCCATTCGCCCGCGATTGACCAGGAAGGTGGAAAACTCCGTTTTCAAGGCCGGATACCAGGGAAAATCCGCAATCGCCTGACGGTATGTCTCCTCAGCGCCGGCAAATTCATCGCGCTGCTCTTGCACATGCGCCAGGATCGAATAGTTCGTCGGGTCATCCGGATCCAGGCTGCAGGCCTGCTCGATCAGCTCCATCGCCTTGGCAAGGTTGGCCTTGCCGCCCTTGTCGGACAACAGCACCGCCTTGAAACGATAGCCGGTGTCATATTCCGGCTCTGCCTCGATCATCTGGTCGACAACCTCATCTGCGCTTTTCGGATCGCCTTTGCCGAGATAGGCCCGCGCGCGCAATTCCAGTGCCTGAATGTCGTTCGGGTCGATCGCCAGCACATCTTCGGTCGCCGACAGGGCACCATTGAAGTTGCCGGTCTGCAAATAGGCCTCCGCCGCCCGCAGTGCACCTGCTGTCGTGTCCCCGCTCATTTGGTGTTCTTCCTTATGAAATCGGCGACCTCATCATATATCCCGCCCTCATTGCCATATTTCGCATAGTTGCGGGCGGTCGTCAGCCACTCAACGGTCGTCGCCCGCTGATCGGACAGAGCCGCATTGAGATGGCTCGCCGACACCGGTGCCACGCCCTCATCGCGCTCAAGGCTGTCGGTAATGGCATAATCAACAGCCTCCTCGACGACACCGGCAAGATCGGCGCCGGAAAATCCGGATGTCCGCTCTGCAATCACATCAAGATCGAGTTGAGCTTCCTGAGGCCGGTCCTTCATGTGGCTCTTGAGTATCTCAAAGCGGGCCGCCCGGTCTGGCGGCGGAATGAAAATCACCCGGTCAAACCGGCCAGGTCGCCGGAAGGCCGGGTCAATGGCCCAGGGAACATTGGTCGCCGCCAGAACCAGCACGCCGGCATTGTCCTGCCCGGCACCGTCCAGCTCCGACAAAAAAGTCGATACGAGTGCAGCCTTCGAGCCATGCGAATCGAACCGCCGCTTCGCCGCGATCGCCTCGATCTCGTCAAAGAACAATACACATGGCGCGCTTGACCGTGCATCTTCAAAGGCGGCCGCGAGACGCTTCTCGCTCTCGCCAATGAACATGTCCAGAATGTCTGGAATGCGGATGACTTCGAACTCGGCCTCACACTCCCCGGCCGTCGCCCGGGCCAGCATCGTCTTGCCGCATCCAGGCGGCCCGTACATCAAGATGCCGCCGCCTGCCTTGCGCCGGAACCGTTGAAACAAAGATGGCTTTTGAAAAGGCAGAATGATCTTGCGGCGAATACGCTCCTTGACTTCATCGAGGCCACCGACATCGGCAAACATGAGTTTGTCGATTCGCGGTTTGGGCATGGTCGGCAGCTCGTCATCGGACGAAATCCTTCGGCCGTGCAAATCGACCACATCAGCGCCGCCGCGGCCGTGCGCCTGGACAACCGAGAAGCGCTCCGACAGCTCGTTATCGCGAAGACCGGGGTCGGCAGCCATTGCCGCCCTGTATGCCTGTGCAGCTTCCTGTTCGCGGCCCGCTGCCAGCAGGGCGTGAACGTGTTTCAGCGATGCAGCACCGCCAAGTCCCTCAAGCCAGCGCGCCGCAGCATCGTACTCTTCGATGCCCATCAAGAAATCCGAAGCGCTTTCGCGGACAGTACTGTCAGCCACCGCATCAGTCTCGGCCTCAACCAGATAGCGGACCGCAACGCCGGGCTCGGCTTCCTCGCGGGCCGCGCGCAACAGGGCCTTCAGCAGCGCAGCTGATGCCGGCTGTTCCCGGCAGGCATCAGCCAATTCTTTCAGTTCTTCAGACATTCAAGGTTCCTGAATGCAAACGATTTTGACTGAATTGAGCAATATCGCGAATTATCCTTTAAACTGTTAAAACCACCCGCCTCCCGGCAGCAACCCGTCCGCCAGCAAGACGAGGCATCGCCATACAGGCAACCAACCCGGGAACACCTCACCACGGTCTCGGGGCGAAATCAAACTGAAGTCAATCGAATGTGAATATGATCGGCAATATCTTGCAACGATGCAGCAGCCTCGGGCAATTCATCGTAGAATTCAAACACATGCCAGAGCCCGTCCCAAACCCGTAAATCTACCGACACGCCAGCCTGCTGCATGACCCGCGACAGGCGGACGACCCCGCTCAACAAAAGGTCTCGTGTGCCGGTCGTCATGATGACCGGCGGAAACCTGTCGCTGAATGCCCCGTAAATCGGTGACACAAGCGGGTCCGCCAGATCCCGGTCGCCGGCGTAGGCACGTGCTGCATCCTCAAGATGGTCAGGGTACAGGGTCGGGTCGCGGCCGGCATTGCCAGACAGGCTGTCACCCTGGCTGGCAAGATCGCACCATGGCGACAAAAGTGCGGCAGCGCCAGGCATCGCAAGACCCGCAGCATCCGCCTTTTGCAACAGCGCAAGGGCCAGATTGCCGCCGGCGGACTCACCGGCAATCGCCCATGTCCCCGGCGCGCACGACGAAGAGATCGACTGATAGACCGCAAATCCGTCATCGACGGCTGCCGGATACGGATGCTCCGGCGCCAGCCGGTAACCGATTGCGACGACCCGGGCCTTCAGATGATCGGCTAGTGCTGCGATGATCGGCAGATCCTCAAACGGGCTCCCTGTCACATATCCACCGCCATAGCAATACAACACGGTCCGTATTGCTTGCTCCCCCTCCGGCATGGTCTCCATGCATGCAACACCTGCGACCTCGATGTCTTGCGTTTGCACCTTGTGCCGGGCGATGGCCCGCCGCGCCGCCGGCTCGAACCCGGCCCGCGTGTCGGCGCGCAATTTGTCAATCGTTGCCGGGTCGACCGGCGCATGTTCCAGCGCCGGCGCCTCATCGAGAAACTTCTGCGCCTCGGCGCTCATCAGTGTGCTATGCCGCATGGGTGACAGGCCTCCTGTGCCGGGCGGCGTCAGCTAACGGTTTGCAGGCCGCCAGGACCATCGTTACCCCGCCAAACCTGACCGCCGCAAGACCACCTGCGAGATAGCTCGGCCACAGTGGCCCAAGCCCCGGTCCTAACTCTGCGAAAGGTCCCTTTCTGCCTAGTATCTGTTAACCTAACCGGCCAAATTTTATCGAACTGAGTCGGCTCTGATTAACTCTTCTGCAACAAAGGATTGGCAGAATTGCAGCCAACTTGAATGTGGCAACATTCCATGGGACGGAATTACGGGCATGTGACCCTCGGTCAGCAGGTTAATTTATCTTAACCGCTTGATCTGCGACATTTTTTGATCGCATTTCGCCTCCAGAATGGTTGACTTGCAACCGGTTTGCGGTGCAAATTTGCGTTCGGTTGGCAGATGACGGACTGGTGACAGCCAACGAGGACTTGCCACAGAGGCCAAAGTGGGGGTGAGAGAGCTGGTGTAACAGCTGTTGCCGACGCTCGCACAGGGTACAGCAGCGCCGCGTTAGTTTGGCGTAATTCGGGGAGCAAACGGTTGATTGACCGGTTTGTAAAAAGTGGGTCGCGTCAGGTGGTAGCCGCAGCGTCCAGCGAATCTGTTGAGCGCGTCAGGGCGATCGATCTGGAGACTGATCACCATAATCCATTCGCGGGCGACGAACCGACACATCACCGGTGGCTGATGACCACTTGTGTTGCCGGGGCCGCCGGCGCCGCAATTATCACTGCAGCGGTGTCGGGTTTGTTTGGCCACTCATCTGCCACAGGCACCGCCCAGGCATCCGTTCAACCGACAGAAATCTGGCAACGTCCCGCGGTCACATCCAAGGGGGATTTCAAAGGCCAGGTCGCCGAAGTTGCAACATTGCGGCCTTATCAGACCGTCGAGGTGAAAAACGCATCCATCGGCGACAGCGCCTCGACCAACGGCAGCATCTTAATGCGCCAGTCGCCGCACTTGATCACCGGAACGCTCGCATCGCTTTATCCCGATGTCGAAGGTGAAGACCTGCTGTACAACGAGCAAAGCGAAACGGTGGTGATTGACGGGCAGTTCGACATGCCCTCGATCGAGCCTTCGAACATCACGACGATTTCCAAGACGCCGCCGCCGGAACCAATCGATAAAACCATTGTCCTGGCCAAAGGCGAATCCCTTGCCCAACAGCTGACATCGTTGGGCATCAGCACGGAAACCGCTCATGCCATGAGCCGTGCCATCGAGCCGGTCTACCCCAGCAAGTTGATGCGTGGCGGCCAGGAGTTTACCGTCACCCTTGACCAGCAGCAGGACTTTTACGGTAATGACGTCATCTACCCGGTTCAGGTGACCTTCTCACCAGGTCCGAGCGAAAACATCATCGTCGAAGCCGACGAAGACGGCCGGTTCGTCGCCCGTGTCGATGGCGCCAGCGAAGGCACCCGGTCACGTTATGCTGCTGTGCCGCACTACCGCGCCAAGGGCAAGATCGCCTCAACGCTGTACGCCACCGCACTTGATCAGGGCGTGCCCCAAAACGTCGTCTCCGAAGTTATCCGGGCCTTCTCGTTCGATCTCGATTTCCAGCGCCAGGTCAAGGCAGGCGATCCCTTCGAGGTCTTTTATGGCGAACCGCTGTCCGGTTCCTCCAAGACCCGCAAGGTTCTGCATTATGCAACGCTGAAGGTGCGCGGCAAACCAAAGACCTATTACCGCTTTACGACTAGCGACGGCCGCACCCGCTATTATGACGAGAACGGCCGCAGCGCCTCAAAATCATTGATGCGCACGCCGATATCGGGCGCCCGTATTTCATCCGGTTTCGGCATGCGCCGCCATCCGATCCTCGGTTATACCAAGATGCATGGCGGTGTTGACTTCGCCGTTCCGCGCGGCACGCCGATCCGCGCAGCCGGCTCCGGCGTGGTGCAGTTCGCCAAATGGCGCGGCGCGTACGGCAAGGCCGTTAAACTGAAGCATGCCAAGGGCTATTCAACGCTGTACGCTCACATGCACCGCTTTGCGTCAGGCATGCGTCCCGGTTCGCGGGTCCGCCAGGGCCAGGTCATCGGCTATGTCGGTTCGACCGGCCGTTCAACCGGCCCGCATCTGCACTACGAAGTCCGTTTGAACAACAAGCGGATCAATCCCAAGCGGATCAGGCTTGCCGGCAATACCAAGCTGACCGGCAAAGAGCTGAAATCTTTCAAACGCCAGAAAGCCAAGATCCTGGCGATGGCCAGATCAGCTCCGATCACCACCAAGATCGTTCAGGCCAGCGCACAATAACGCACGCTGGAGCGATCCATTGTATCCGACACAGGGCCGGTTGCCGATTGAACGCAACATGATCAAGCGTCAGGCCGCCTGGGCATCGCTGTGTGCACCATTGATGATCAAACCAGCCTCGCCTGCCGAGATACTGACCGTCTCGCCATCGCCGATGGTGCCAGCCAGAATCTGGTCAGCAAGCGGGTCCTGCAGGTACTTCTGGATCGCCCGCTTCAGCGGCCGTGCGCCGAACGCCGGATCGTAGCCCTTCTCTGCCAGCCAGTTGCGGGCTGCCTCGTCGATGTCGAGCACGATCTTACGATCCTCCAGCAACAACTGCAGCCGAGCGGTCTGAATATCGACGATCGCCGCCATGTTCTCACGCTGCAACCGCTGGAATAGGATGATTTCATCGAGCCGGTTGAGAAACTCCGGCCGGAACGAGGCCTTGACCACGTCCATCACCTGATCGCGCACCTTGTCGACGGCCTCATCTTCACCGAGGTTGACCAGGTACTCAGCACCCA
>JABDJG010000110.1 GCA_013002595.1 Hyphomicrobiales bacterium
TCGGTTACATGACGCTGACATTGCCGCTGGTCGTCATTCTGCAGACCGTCTCGCTCGCCAACATCGACAAAAGCCTGATCGAAGCGGCTCACAATCTGGGCTGCGGGCGCACCAGAACCGTCTTCACAGTCATCATACCACTCGCCAAGACCGGCCTGATCATTGCCGCGGTCTTCTGTTTCATTCTGTCCTTCGGCGATTTCGTCGCGCCCTATTATCTGGGCGGATCGAAACCACCGACGCTCCCCATCATGATCATCGACACCACCAAGTCCGGCCAGCAGTGGCCGCGCGCTGCCGTTGTTGCCGTTATGATGATGGTCACCTTGTTCACCGTCGCCTTCGCCGCCATCATGGCCGCCTACCGAAAGAAGGCCTGATGGGATCGGATCGCACCATAAAGTGGTTCTTGCGCGGCTATGTCCTGGTGTTGTTCGGTTTCATCTTTCTGCCGATTTTCGCCAGTCTGGTGTTCTCGTTCAACTCGCAGCGTTTTCCGACCGTGCCGCTCGGCTCGTTCACCTGGCACTGGTACGAGACCATCTGGAACGATCCGGACGTCTGGGACGCGGTCAGAACCAGCATCATCGTCTCGGCGTGCACCTCCGTGCTGGCAACCTTCATCGGCTTTTGCACGGCCTACACCGACTACCGCTACAGTTTCCGCTTCAAGGCCGGCTTCCTGGCGCTTGCCCTGCTGCCACCCACCATCCCGCTCATCATCATGGCGCTCGCCATGCTGGCCTGGTTCGCCAAGATTGGCGCATCCGGCCAGGTCTGGTCGATCATCATCGCCCACACCGTTCTGACCGCGCCCTTTGCCATGGCGGTCATCCGCTTGCGGCTGAACCAGATGGACGCCAATCTGGAAAGCGCCGCCTGGAACCTTGGGGCATCGGAATGGACCGCCATGCGCGAGGTCATCGTACCCTTCGTCAAGCCGTCCATCATATCGGCCATGTGCCTGACCGCCGCCGTCTCGTTCGACGAATTCGCCGTTGCCTGGTTCGTCTCCGGTCTCAACAAGACCGTGCCGGTCATTATCCTGGAAATTGTCACCGGCAATATCGACCCGCAGGTCAATGCCATCGGCACTTTCGTCTTCATCACCTCGATGACCCTTGTCATCATCGCCCAGGTTCTCATCATGACCCGCGAAAAAAAGGATGCGTCAGCATGAGTGAGCCCCTGGTCGTTTTTGAAAATGTCGTGAAACGTTTCGGCGATTTCACAGCGGTGCAGGAGATGAACCTGGATATCCACGAAGGTGAGTTTCTCGCCCTGATGGGCCCATCGGGTTGCGGCAAGACGACAACACTCAGAATGCTGGCCGGCCTGGAGCAACCGAGCGAAGGCGAAATCCGCCTTGCCGGCCAGGTCATGAACGATGTCAAACCACACGAACGCGATACGCCCCTGGTCTGGCAATCGCTCGCCCTGTTTCCGTTTCTCAATGCGCGCGAGAATGTCGAGTTCGGCCTTAAGATGCGCGGCGCCGATGCTGCGATGCGCAAATCAAAGGCGCTCAACTGGCTTGACCGTCTCGGTCTGGCTGATTTTGCCGAACGACCCGTCGACCAGCTTTCCGGCGGCCAGCGCCAGCGCGTCGCCCTTGCCCGCGCCCTCGTCACCGAACCGCAGATCCTGCTGCTGGATGAACCGCTGTCAGCGTTAGATGCCCACCTTGTCATCCGCATGCAGGGCGAACTGACCCGCCTCCAGCGCGAGCTTGGCATAACGTTTGTCTATGTCACCCACTCCCAGTCAGAGGCCTTTGCGATGGCCGACCGCGTCGTCATCATGGGCGACGGCGTCATTGCCCAGACCGGCGCTGCCCGCGAAATCTACCGCAACCCCGCCAACCGGTTCGTTGCCGAGTTCGTCGGCCGCAACAACATCCTTGCCGGCAACATCTCTTCCATCGCGCGCGGCGTTGCAGCGGTTGAAACACCGGCCGGCGAATTCAAGGTTCACCTCCCGCCAATGAGGCAGGCAGCCGATGGCGATGCACTCAGCTTTGCCATCTCCGCTGACTTGGTTCATCTCGCCGACAAAGAGCCAACCGGCGACAATGTCGTGCCCTGCACGCTGATTTCCGAAGAATTCGTCGGCTCGGTCATCACCTTGTTCCTGGAAAGCGCCGATGGCACCGAATTCAAGGCCCAGGTTCAGGAGCGCGAACTGGCCAACATCGACCTGAAAGACACCAAGACCCTCTATTTGTCCTGGCCCACATCAAGTGCCCACGTTCTGGAGGACTAATCGATGATCGAAAACCCGGTTCCTTGGCCAAACGGTGCAAAATGCGCCTGCGCCATCACTTTTGACATGGATGCCGACAGCCTCATTCACGTTGCTCGTCCCGATGACAGTTTCAACCGTCTCTACCCCATCACCATGGGCCGATATGGCCCGACAGTCGCCATACCGCGCATCCTCAAAACCTATGAACGGCTCGGCATCAAGCAGTCCTTCTTCATTCCCGGCTGGTGCCTGGAGCATTACCCGGACGCGGTTGAAGCCATCCTCAAGGGCGGTCACGAGATCGGTCATCATGGCTGGATCCACGAGGACCCGATCGCCACTGCCGGCAACCAGCGCGAATGGATCGAAAAGGCCCTTCAATCGCATGAACGCATCTGCGGTCTGCGCCCACGCGGCTATCGCGCACCGGTCTACAATGTCACCCAGGAAGTCGTCGACTTGCTGATCGAGCACGGTTTCAAATACGATTCATCGTTGATGGCCGACGACATTCCCTATCTGATGAAGACCCCGAACGGAGAGCTCTACGAGGCACCGGTCCACTGGGGCACTGATGATTGGCCACCCTTCGCCCACTACGACGAGATCGGCTATATGATGCCGGTGCGCGCGCCCAGCCAGGGCCTTGCCGGCTTCTGGGAGGAATTTGAGGCCCATTATGAGGCCGGCGGCTTCTTCATGCTAATCGTCCACCCGTTCCTCACAGGTCGTCTCGCCCGCTGGCGCCTCGTCGAGCAATGGCTTGAGCAGACCATGAAGCACCGTTCGGTCTGGTTCGCCCCGCTCGAGGAGATCATCGGCCATGTCGCCGCCCGGCGCGAGGCCGGCACCTATGAACCCCGCATTGAAACCCTGCCCTATTTCGAAGGGCCCGTGTCATGAGTCCCAAAAATGAAAGTGAGGCTCCGCCATGCTCACCGAAACCGATAGCAAATTCCTACGCCTCTCTTATGAAGAAGCCCTCGCCGGCTACAACGAGGGCGGTTGCCCGATCGGATCGGTCCTTGCCGAAGGTGACAGGTTGATCGCCCAGGGACGCAACCAGCGGGTTCAAAAGGGTGACCCGATCGCCCATGGCGAGATGGATTGCTTGAGGAAGGCCGGCCGCCAGAAATCCTACCGCAACATGACGCTCTACACCTCGCTCAGCCCATGCATGATGTGCACCGGCACCATCATCCAGTTCGGCATCCCGCGTGTCATCATCGCCGAGAACACCACTTTTGGCGGCAACGAAGACCTGCTGCGCGAGCGCGGCGTCGAGGTCATAATCGCCGACGATCCGGATTGCATCGCGCTGATGAAGAAATTCATTACTGAAAAGCCGGAGCTCTGGAACGAAGACATCGCGGAGGATTAGGCCACCTCGGCATTTATCGCTTCTGCACGATCGGCGGTATTTTCGACCTGATCACCCCTCGACCAGATCAGCGCATCGGGCATCGCCGCCAGCTGTTCACGCAGCCAATCTTCGCTCTTTTCCAAGGGCCACACCCGGAACGCCGGTGAAAGCCCGGCCTCCATGGCCTCCATATAGACATTGTGACAGATCTCATCGGCTGACAACATTCGGCCGTACAACCGCGGCTCGACGATCAGCAGGTCCTGGTCATCGAACCATTCCGGCATCTGTTTTGTCACGAGATAAGCACGCTCGAGCATATAGGAATTGGCACTCGCAGCCTTGATGAAGCCAGTGACATCGTCGGACGATTGATATGGTTTCAGTCGCCCGCCCGGCACAGGATTGTGCAGCTTGCCAATGCGCTCATCGTTTGCTTTGCACCAGTCCTCTGCCTTTTGCCGGTAGGCCACAACCGCTTCCCCATCATCGGCGATCGCGGCCAGCCCGGCGGCCAGCTGCAGTGCCGCATTGCTCGCGGTTTCGTCTAGCGAAGCTGCCCGATCGAGAAACTCCAGTCCGCGCTGATCATGATCTTTGGTCAGGAACACGCCCATTGCAAACAGAGCGCGCGCTTCGCCCGGATACCAGCACACTGCGTCGGTAAAGCACCTGAGCTGATCATCGGGCAAAGCGTTGCCAATCGACAATTGTGCCCTTTGGATTGCATCGTCCAGGTTCAGTTTTTCGTTGGCGGCTCGCAGGTCAAGCTGCTCGAAAAGTTCTTTGTCTTTCACGTAACTCGAGTGAATGGTTGGCCAGATGTCTGAGAATATCTCCTCCATATCGACGTTGAAATGCGCATAGACTTTATCCGCAAAGCCCCCGAGCATCCGCACTGCGGGCCGGGATACAGCGGCAGGAACCATCGGCTCAAACCCGATCGCATCCAGCCTGGCCCGCAAACCTGGATGAGTGTCCAAAGGGTCGTCCTCGGAATGCAGTGCAAGCAGCATCGAGCCACGCGCCTTGCGATCTGACGTTGCGCGCGCCAGAGCGGCGTACATGTCTTTCAGCGGCTCCTTTGGCGCGCAGGCCGACGAGAGCCTTTCATTCAGATACTGCTCCTTGCAGTCTTCGGCGTAGGCCGCTGCCAATTCAACCTGGATCAACGCGCGCCCGGTCACCTCCGCGCCAACCGCTGCAACAGCCGTCCGATCGGCGAAAAATTCGTCGTCCCGGCGCATGGCGAAAGAATAGGCCATGAACCGCGGAACGAACCATTTGGCAATTGTAAACGGCACAAGGCCCGTCCAACCGCCATAGTCATGGCAGGTCGTCAGGGTGATGTCCCAGGCCCGCATTGTCCGGCCGACAAGAAATCCGTCCTTGCCGTGTTCGCCGCTGAAATGTCCGAACTCGTGCGCGATCACGGCCAGCAGTTCATCCTGCTCAAGGGCCTCCAGCAATGGCAAACCAATAATGAGTTCGTTGGTCGTCTGACGCATGAAGCTGCGTTTCGGCACCTGTGCTGCCGACGCATTCAATTCATCCGTCAGAATCACCCGATCCAGCGCCGGCGCATTGATCTTGGCGCGGATATCTTCAATCGCCTCAATAAGCCCAGGCGCATCCGCTTCAGTGACATCCAGACCCTCAACCGGGTGATGTGGCACAAACAAAGCATGCGCCATCTGCACCATACCGAGGGCATAAAACCCCCAGAGCGCGCCGTAGATGACATTCTTGGCCATCGGCCAGTCACCGGTGAAGATTTCCCAGAAAACGTACGCTGGTGGCGCCAGAAGTATGATCATGATGACCGGCACCAGCCAATACCCCAGCCAGGCCATGGCAATCACCCGCCGCCTGTATGCCGCAGGATGGGCGGCGGCATACTGTTCGCATTTCGCGACGCGCTTGGCGAAAGCTTCTCCGGTCAGGAACTCTTCTAGCATGTTGCGCCATCCCTCTTCAGACATCGGCACACTAGATGAATGAAGTTAAGTTGCGTTTTCAACGCTCACGGCAACGTCGTAACTTCGCGAAAATGGTTAAGACTTATGGGGAGATGCTTTAGAAGCCCAACTCTTGCAGAATTTCCTGCGGCGTGACACCTAGGTCACGCAGTGATCTGATCGATCGATCATCGGCACTTTTCGACAGTTTTCGCCCTGCTTCATCGCCAATCAGCCGGTGATGGCAGTAGACCGGCTGAGGCAGTTCCAAGAGCACCTGAAGCAGGCGATGGATGTCGGTCGCAGCAAACAGGTCCTGGCCGCGGGTTACATGCGTGATGCCCTGGGCAGCATCATCGACCACCACTGCGATATGATAGCTGGTACCGATGTCTTTGCGGGCCAGAACCACATCGCCCCACCGCTCGGGCGCAATCGCGAGCCGGCCGGTCTCGCCCTCACCTTGTTCCATGAAGGTGATGCCACGGCCACCGGCCACCATGGCCTTGCGCATATCCAGTCGCAACGCATAAGGCTCACCCGCCACCATCCGCTTCATCCGGTCGGCCGATGTCAGCAGCCGGCAACTGCCGGCATAAAGCGGCGCCCCATCAGGGTCGTGGTTCTTTGCCCGTTCGGCAATCTGCTTTCGAGAGCAAAAACACGGATAGAGGAGACGCAGCCTGTCGAGCCGGTCGAGCGCGGTTGTATAGGCCGCCATATGTTTGCTCTGGCGCCATACCGGCTCGGGCCACTCAAGACCAAGCCAGGCAAGATCTTCAAAAATCTGCGCGGCATAAGCCGGCTTACAGCGCAGCCAGTCGATGTCCTCAATGCGCACCAGCATTCGCCCGTCCAGTTCGCGCGCCTTGGCCGCCGTATACAGCGCTGAATAGGCATGCCCCAGATGCAGCTCGCCGTTCGGGCTCGGCGCAAATCGCAAAATGGGAAAACGGCTCATGGGTCGAACAAACAATGAAGGTTATCGGTCGAACGGCTATAGTCACCGCGCTCACCTCATGTCAATTGGAGCGGTTCATTGGTAAATTAATCCGCTCCTGGGTCAGGAAGCTGGCAGTGCTGCAACACATCGAAACCCCGCAAGATATCGAACAGGGCGTCAAATTGCTGATTGCCAATGATCAGCGTTTGGCCCACGTTCATCGCATGACCGGCCTGCCGCCGCTGCGCCGTCAGCCGGGCGGCTTTCCTGCCCTGCTCTATATGATCACCGAACAGATGATCTCACTCAAGGCGGCACACGCCATTTGGCAGCGCGTCGAAGCCGCCTTCCATCCCTTTGATCCAGCGGTAATGGCGAACGCGGCGGAAGAGGACTATCGCGCCTGTGGCCTGTCCGGTCCCAAGCTGAACGCCATGCGCTCACTTGCAACGGCTATTGCCGAGGGCAGTCTTGATTGCAACAAACTGCCGGATTTGGCTGATGCCGACGTGATCGTTCAGTTGACCCGCATCAAGGGGATTGGAGACTGGACCGCGCAAATCTACTTGCTTGCCTGTCTCGGACGCCCAGATGCCTGGCCAGCCGGCGATGTCGCCCTGCAAATCGCGATGCAACACGCGCTCGACCTCTCCAGCCGGCCTACCGCCCGGGAGATGGCCACACTTGCGCGGGATTGGCGGCCGCTTCGCGCCATCGCAGCTCGTTTGCTGTGGGCCTACTACCGCCACCTCAAGTGACGCTGGCAGGCGCTAAATAGATCAAGTTTTATCAGTGGAATTAAACTGCGCTTAAAGGATTTCCGGCAGATAATTGGGACTGTTACTCTTCTTGGCAGCTGACGTTGGTCTTCTTGCTTAAGCCGGGAGGCTCAGAGTGTGAATGAAGTTGGTTGAACAAATCCGCATCATGACTCGCTCTTGAACATAATGAAGCCGATCAGGTTCATGAATTTTGAACAGCCAACTGTATCGCTTATGAACGGATGGAAAACATCGCGATGACTCAGCCAATCGAAGGCAACGCCAAATATATTAACCCTGCTGCAGCTGGGTCAAAAATCCCTGCAACGGGGGAGCGTCGACGCGATGTCCGCCAACCTGTCGAGATGAGCGGCGTTATTGAGTTTGGCGACGAGATGGGGCACATCGACTGCAAGGTCGTCAACATCTCCAATTCCGGTGCACAACTGTCTGCCGATCAAGCCAACAAGGCACCGGAGTATTTCCGGCTCTATATCAAACCCTTGAATATGGTGATGGACTGCCGCGTGATGTGGCGCAAAGAGAACCGCATGGGCGTGTATTTCTTGGCCCTGGCCGAGGAACTTTAGATTGGGGTCAGGACCGGTTGAATGAGCCAGTTACGGCCGGTTTGATCGATCTGGAGAATTCTAGCTTTTCATAGCCGTCAGATCATGGGCCGATCCGTCGGCCATTAAAATTTTTACTCTTCATAAGCTACGGTTAACCAGTTTCGCGAGAACGTGACCTTACGTTGCCTACATTTAACGAATATTATGTCCGGGTTGGTAATGACATGTCGTATCGAGACAACTCGAGAGAGGTCTGCAAACGACAGGTTTTGTAGAGATATGGCAAATACCAGCGAAAACATCATCTCAGCTCTCGGTTTGGACACCACAGCCACCGAAACCCCAATTCCCGGCGAACGCCGGTCCGATTTTCGGCGTTCGGTTAATATGTCCGGCGTCTGCGAGTTCAGCAACACTCAAGAGCGCGTTGACTGCAGTATCGTGGACATCACCAACTCAGGTGCACAATTGACAATGCCCGACACCGGTTCAGTGCCGGATCAGTTCAAGCTCTATGTTGTACCGTTGAATACTATCCTGGACTGTCGTGTAGAGTGGCGTCAGGAAACCAGGCTGGGTGTCTCTTTCACAACGTTATCCGACAGCATTCTATAGGCCTTTTTCGACTTGCGGCCTGCACCTCTTTGGAAACCACAATCCGTCGACAAAATTAGCTTTCCGGTCCCGCCGTATGGAAGCGCTGGAGCCTGAATGGATTTGGCGTTGATTCCAAACCGAAAAAGGCAACCGGTCTTTCACATTACTGTCTTTATAGCTATATAAGACGCAGATGGAGCGGCACTGACCACTCAGTCGGTGCCGTTTGTTGTTCAACTGAACGGAGCTGACCAGTCGTGCTTGATACCGCCACGACTTCACATCCCGATAGCTGCCCTGCGCTGGTGCTCAACGCTGATTTCCGGCCGCTGAGCTATTACCCGTTGTCGCTGTGGTCATGGCAGGACGCGATCAAGGCGGTATTCCTTGATCGGGTCAACATCGTGTCGGAATATGAGACCGAGGTGCACAGCCCCAGCTTCACGCTCAAATTACCAAGCGTCGTGTCCCTCAAGAGCTACATCAAGCCGGCTGAATATCCCGCCTTCACAAGGTTCAACGTGTTTCTGCGCGACCGTTTCGAGTGCCAGTACTGCGGTGATGCCAGCGACTTGACATTCGACCATCTGATCCCGCGCTCACGCGGCGGTCTGACGACGTGGGAAAACGTCGTCACCGCCTGCTCGCCGTGCAATCTGCGCAAAGGCGGCCTGATGCCCAATAAGGCTGGCATGTGGCCGGCACAAAAACCGGTTCGCCCGACCGTCTACCAGCTGCACAAGAACGGCCGGCTGTTTCCGCCCAACCATTTGCACCACAGCTGGCAGGATTATCTTTACTGGGATACCGAACTCGAGCCGTAAGCTTGATTCACTCTGCTCGGCGAACCCCGTAGAGTGCGGCAAAGGCAATAACCAGCGAGACGACAACATTCCACCCGGCAAACGAAAGTCCGGCAAAGCGCCACTGTGCTTCGTCGCACGACACCACGCGGGTGTTGCTGAGGTCAGGTAGCCCGCCGCTCAATCCGGCGCCCCCGGCACACGTCTGCGGCCCGGCCCACAATTTCCACTCGACACCGGAGTGATAAACCCCAAGGCCCGCGTTGGCCAACATGGCAAGGCCACACAGCACCAGCCCCCAGCGCACAAGGTTTTTGCGGTCGGGACTGGCCGCGATAGCCAACACCAGACTGAGGGGCACAACAGCGTAGTAGGCCCAGCGCTGCTGGAGACACAGCGGGCACGGCCAGTAACCACCAATGAGCTCAAACCCCCAGGCGCCGGCTATGGTCGCAAGAGAAAGGACAAAAACGGCTAGGGCGGCGTTACGCGGTGAAGAAAGGCTGGACTGGAGCATGACGTCAAAAGACATATCGGATTGCAACGAACCCGCCAACCAGCAGAATGCCAAAAATCAGCGTCAGCCAGCCGAGATATTTTTCAATGAAATCCTTGATCGGCGGTCCGAACCAGTAGAGCAGCCCGCACACCAGAAAAAACCGCATGCCGCGCGAAACAACACTCGCTGCGATGAACACCGGCACCGCCATCTTGGTAACGCCGCTGGCAATGGTGATCACCTTGTAGGGGAACGGTGTAAGCCCGGCAAAGAACACGATCGCCGCGCCGTACTCGTTGTATTTGGCGGTAAAGCTGTCGAACTTGTCCATCTTGCCATAGAACTCAAGGATCGCCTGCCCGAGCGTATCGTAGAGAAAATACCCGATCAGATATCCACCGATGCTGCCCAGTACCGACGCCACTGTCGCGACCATGGCGTACAGC
>JABDJG010000124.1 GCA_013002595.1 Hyphomicrobiales bacterium
CTGGGAAAGCGTTCCGCTCAAAGTGGCAGTTGGACCATCTGTCTAAGGTCAAATCGCATCACAATTTAATCTTGAGGCCTTGCTCGTGGAGCGCCAGCAAGGCCTCGGCGTTGCCTTTGGCGTCGTCGACCGGGTGATGGGTATGCCGGGTCTTGCGTAAATGCTTGAAATTCTTTGACATCTGCCTGACGAAGCCCTTGTAGAGCGAGCCCAGGTTCATGCTTGAATGACCGAACGGGTTGTCACCGGTCAGGTGCCAGAAATACCAATTGACGAATTGCCAATCGAACCCGTTGTTGTCGCTAATGAATTTTGGTCTGCCCTGGCAGTTGTCGGTCAGCCAGGCGGCAAAATCCCGCATGACCTTTTCAGGCTCGTCGAACTGCATTGTTTCCTCGCGCGAGAAACCGCTTATTGCCAATGCAGCCGGAATCCATTTGTCCGATATCGGGCAGAACTGCCCGTAAAATGTTCTTTCTAAAGGCTCCTTAACAATCACGGCGCCGAGACTGATCATGCTGTAGTCGCCGGGAATTGGGCCATCGGCCTCGATATCGACCATTACGTAAGTCATTGCTTCTTGTCTTTCATTGTTTTGGTTTGAAGGCGTATTTGCCGGCATGACCGGACCTGTTCAAGGCAAGCTGGCGTTTGATCGGGTTGGCCGAAAAGTGGTTTCGTCAAGCGTTCGAAACGTCATTTGCGTCGACGTAAAACATGACGGCATCTGATAACTTCACAATCTCTCCCGGCCGGTAATAGCGCTCGTAAATCGCGGCCAGCAGGTCATAGTCCTGCGCGGTATCGAGCGTCAGGCGCACGTTGGCGTGGTTCTGGTCATCGATGATACCGGCCACTCGAAACCGATCAGGATTGGTGTACAGATACGGCGTGACATGTTCACGGTCGTAGGGTGCTGTTGCTTCCTTGTGCGCCCGGTCAAGGGCTTCAACCGTCATGATTTCACAATCGCAGCCGACGGGGAATGTCCGGGATGGGTAGTTGGTGCTCATATAGTCGACATCGCCAGCGGTGAACTCGCGTATCAGGCGTGTCAGGATTCCGGGGTCGATGAGTGGGCAATCGCTGGTGATGCGGATCACGATGTCGGCAGCATAGGCGATCGCTGTCTGGTGGTAGCGCTCCAAAACGTCGGATTCGCTGCCGCGCGTCACATTCCAGCCCTGGTCCTTGCAGTAGTCCACGATCCGCTGGTCTGCCGGTTCGGTGGTCGATGCGATAACGATTTCATCGATCAGCCGGCAGCGGCCAGCCCGGTCTACGACATGCCACAGGGCTGGCTTGCCGGCCAATGGTTTCATGACTTTGCCGGGCAGGCGGCTGGAGCCCATGCGTGCCTGTATGATGCAGACAGTGTGCATGAACTCTATTCCAGGACCCGACGGACCACCGCGGCAACCCTGTCTTGCTGCTGTTCGGTGAGCTTTGGATAAAGCGGGAGCGACAGCGCACCGGCATAAAGGCCTTCGCTGACCGGATAATCGCCGGGGCGGAAGCCGAGCCGGGCGTAGTAGGGCTGCAGATGCACTGGAATGTAGTGCACGTTGACACCAATGTTTTCGGCTCGCAGGGTATCGAACAGCTCGCGGCGGGATGTCTTGGCGTCTTGGGCAAGCTGTATGACGTAGAGATGCCAGGCACTGAGGTCACTTGCTGGCGGCAATTGCAACGGCAGTCCGTCCAGAAGACTGGTATAGCGGTTCGCGCGCTGGCGCCTTGCAGCAATGAATTCATCGAGCCGGGTCATCTGACTTGCCCCAAGAGCGGCCTGAATGTCGGTCAGGCGGTAATTGTAACCGAGCTCGAGCTGCTCGTAGTACCAGGCACCATGGTCTTTGTTTCCTGCAGCGGGGCTTGTGAAGTCGCCGGGGTTCCGGGTGGTGCCATGTGAACGCAGGCGGCGCATGCGATCGGCCAATGCGGCATCGCGGCTGGTTACAAGACCTCCTTCACCTGTCGTAATCGACTTTACGGGATGGAAGCTGAAGACGCAGGCCTGACTGAGATGGGCATGTCCAACCGCAATGCTGCCGGTGTGGCCGGCGCCAAGCGCATGTGCAGCATCTTCAATGATGGCTATGTTGTAGGGCTTGCAAACATTGTTGATGGCGGACATGTCGCAAACCCGCCCGGCGAAATGAACCACGACCAGGACGTGCGGCAAGACGTTGTCGCGCTGTGCCTTGGCAAGTTTTTCTTGAAGTGCCGAGACGCTGATATTGCCGGTAGCCGCTTCCACGTCCACGAAGCTAACTTCAGCTCCAAGCATGCGGGCAGCATTGGTTGTGCCGACAAATGTCATGGGCGGCGCCCATACGCGCGTACCAGGGCCGACATCAAGAGCAGCCATGGCAACATGAAGACCGGCCGTCGCGCTTGAGAGCGCTACCGCATGCGGGACGTTGCAGTAGTCCTGGATGGTCTTTTCAAAACGTCCGATCGCCGGACCTTGAGTGATCAACGGGTCCTTCAGGGCCGCAACAACAGCCTCGATGTCAGCTTCACAGATATCCTGCGTGCTGTAGGGTATGTAGGTGTCAGTCATCGAAGGGCATGGCGTTGGCGATTATTTCCCTGAGCGCGTCCTCATCGACGAAATCGGGGTTTGTGTTCGAGTTGTACTCGAAATCCGGCGCCACCGGGCGGCCTTTTTCACCAAGCCTGGTTTGGGTGTAGTTGGTATCATGAAAGAATTTGAATGAGGGTTCGATCAGAAAGAACTCGTCATACTCATGGGTGAGCGATGCCAGGTCACTGGGGCACATGACTTCATGCAGCTTTTCACCGGGCCTGATGCCGATTTCGTTTAGTTTGACATCGGATGAAACAGCCTTGGCTATTGTGCCAATCGTGGCTGAGGGGATTTTGGGAATGAAGAGTTCGCCACCCTGCATGCGCTCAAGGGTTTTGAGGACGAAATCCACCCCGTCCTGCAGTGAAATCAGGAAACGGGTCATCGCCAGATCGGTGATCGGCAGCTCGGTTGCGCCGTCAGCCACCATCTTCTGGAACAGGGGGATCACAGAGCCGCGCGAGCCGATAACATTGCCATAGCGGACGACGGAAAACCTGGATTTGGACGAGCCGCGAATATTGTTGGCAGCGACCGTCAGTTTGTCGGCGGCCAGTTTGGTGGCGCCATACAGGTTTATCGGCGCAGCGGCCTTGTCGGTGGATAACACAACGACTTGCTCCACATCATTGGCCAGGGCCGCGGTCAGCACATTCTCGGTGCCGTAGATATTGGTGCGAATGGCTTCGGTCGGGTTGTACTCGAGCGCCGGCACCTGTTTGAGGGCTGCAGCATGGATAACGATGTCGACGTCTTGCATGGCCATGGTGATCCGTGCAGCGTCGCGGACATCACCGATGAAATAGCGCATGCGGTGATTGTCGATCGTCAGTGACATTTCGTGCTGTTTGAGCTCGTCGCGCGAAAACACGATGACCCGGCGCGGGTCGTGGCGTTTCAGTACGGTTTTGATGAATTTTTTGCCGAATGATCCAGTGCCACCGGTTATCAGTATTGCCTTGTCGTCGAGCATTCAGGTCCTCAAGCGTTTGCGAGTTTTGAATTGTACTTTGGAAATATGAAGGAAGCGCTGATCAATGCTGCAATCAAAAAGGCGGCAATCGTTGCGGCGAACACGCCGACGAGCCCATAGTGGATTGCACCATAGTAGCTCAAGATCGCATTGGCGGCGATGCAGGTAAAACTGCTCAGGGACATTGGCAGGATGGCCTTTTTGAAATGCAGATAGGCCTGGTTGTGAAAAAAGAATCCCATCGAGACGGTGCCGGCGATGGCCCAGGGGATCAGATGGAAGGCGTTGTCGAACTTTTCACCAATGATGACCGGTGCGAATACGCTGGAAACGAGATACGAGACGAGGCCACCGACCGGCAGCAGACCGAGGAATATCAATGATACGGTCATAATCTGGCGGCGCTTGACGGACCAGTCGGGCAGGCTGCGGAACAGCCATGGCATCCAGGCATGCACGACGCCATTGATCACCACAAACACGGCTGAGCCAAACAGTCCGGCAACGCCGTATAATCCGTTTTCGGCCAGGCCCAGGATATGCGTTACGATGAGGCGGTCGGTCAATGGAATGGCGACCAGTCCCATGCCGGACGGCAGATAGATCATTCCGAACTTGGCGAGCCGGCCAAGCTCTGGCGGCTGTTTGAACGCATCTGTGAACTTAAGGCTCTTGAGCAACCAGAATACACCGGCAATGCAGCCGATACTCAGCCCGGCAATCTTGCCGACAACAACGCCTGGCCATCCCCAGCCGGCGACCACCAGGTACGAGATGATGCCCAGGCTGGCGGCGGTCTGCACCACGTGCAATGCAAGGAACAGCCGCCTGTTGTGCGCGAACTGGTTGTAAGCCAGCAGAAAATAGAAAACCGCATACAAAAAAGCGGCGAGGGGAACCGACACGAGCCACTGCGCAGGAAAGCTCAATGCTGTTGAGAGAGGCCCGCTGAATGCCAGTGTGACGGCAACGACAGCCAGCGTGCACAGGGTGGTCAGACAGAGTGAAGACCAGATAAAACGCGCCCGCTGTGCATCGTCCATTTCGTAGAAATGCATGCGCAATGCGTCCTGAATGGTGAGGTTGACCACAGGCCGCAAAAATGTCACAAGCGCGATGAATAGCACCCAGACACCGTATTCATCAGGAATCAGCGTGCGAGTTAGTATGATCGCCAATAAAAATGGCGAAAATGCCTCAATTGAATTGGCAAAAGTGTAGAATACAGAGTTTTTGGTGAGTTTTTTTAGTAGATCATACATAGCAATCGGAACCGGATTTTTGAATGTATTCTCTTTTGAGGGCTTGCAACATTGTTCGTAGTACCGATAACTCAGAGGGTCGTCTCAAGGTTTTCGGGTCAGTGTTGGGCAACAGCAGAAAAATCCGATGGGCCTACAAACTGTATCTCTTGTCTCCTGGGCCCGTGAAGGCGGCTCTTGTCGTCGTTTACGGTCTTAAATGCTATTTGTCACTCGCGATGCCGGGGGACCGCAAATTTTGCCTGTTGTTCTTTGCGTCTTATCCAAATGAGCGGAACGTTCTTGGTCATATCCGCCACAATCTTGATTCAATAGACCACGGCGAAGTTACGATTTCCCTACGCAATTGCTTTAAGCCCGATGGTCTGGCTGACTTAATGACGTACCTTGCCGCTTCTGCCCGTTTGTATCGATACGCCTTCAAGTTGGTGCGGCGCTACAGCTTCATGCCGGCCTGCCGGATATTCAGCGTCGTCGCCTATTACATGCGGTTCAAACGCCTGCTGACAGAGAGCAATATCAAAGCCGTTTTCATTGCAAATCACTATTCGCCGGAATGCCTTGGTTTGGCAACAGCGGCTCACGACGGCCAGATGAAAGTCCTGCTGACCAATCACGCCAGCGGAACCGGAGAGACAGGTTATGTTGCACCGGTCTATGCCGATCTTGCTGCCGTCACCAGTCAGGCGATGGCTGATCTTTACCGAAAGTACAGTCCCAAGGGCTTGCAGATCATCCGGCTACCGATTGCCACACCGCAAAAGCCCATGACAATACCGGCCGTTGGGCAACGGTCCTTGGTCGCCGGCATCTATTTGACGGCATTGACCAACGAAACCCGGTTGAGGGAGCTTGTGGCAGAGCTTTTGAAGGCGGGCAACATCGCGACCGTATTCATTCGAATTCACCCGGCGGATGTGGTGAATAGTGACCTGTCCGGTATCGTTGCCAACGGCAAGCCAATCGAAATTTCCCAACACAAACCATTGAGTGAGGATATTGAGCGCACTGATTTGGCGATTGTCGGCAACAGTTCGGTGACAATTGAGCTTTTGCGCGGAGGTTGCCCGGTACTTTACGATCACCGGTTGGACGAGATTATTTATGACTACAATGGATTTGAGGGTCGCGGCTTGGTGCTGGCCTTTCCCGCCAGGCTCCAAAAGAAGTTCCTTGACGATGTTGAGGCTCACTATGGAAGCCAGGCCTGGATCGAGACGATGCGGTATTTCGATTGGGGTTACCAACGGGACGAGAAGACCATGTTGAGGGATTTCAAATCCGCTGTATTGCGGACGGTGGCTCCATCGTGAAACGCAACAAGTCCGCAATGCAGGTGCTGATACGAGTAGATGCCAGTGACGTTATCGGAACCGGGCACGTCATGCGTTGCCTGGTCCTGGCGGATCGATTGTCGGAAGAGGGCGCAACTTGCCAGTTCATCTGCCGATCATTTGATGGCCATCTTGCCGACCTGATCGCAACCCGGGGGCATCATTGTTACCTCCTGGATGCTGACACCGGCCCGACAATGGATACAGATCATAACTTGCCGCCGCCCGCTCATGCCAATTGGCTGGGCGTAAACTGGCAGATTGATGCAAAGGCAACTATCGACATTGCCGAAGCTCTTGAAGGGCTGGATCTTCTGATCGTGGACCACTACGCCATCGATCATCGTTGGGAGCGTTTGTTGAAACCTTATTGCAAGCGGCTTATGGTGCTGGATGACCTTGTCGACCGGCGCCATTGCGTTGATGTGCTGCTTGATCAGAACTACGGTCATTCAGAGACGACCTACAAGGATTTGGTGCCGGAGAATTGCAAGGTGCTTGCCGGCGCTCAATTTGCCTTGCTGCGTCGGCAATTCTCAGCACAGCGGCCAGCGGCGCTGGCGCGCAGACGCCAGGTACCTGATGTCAAACGTCTACTGATCTTCCTGGGGGGCGGGGCAACCGATGAGCCGCTTGGTCGGGTGGCAATGGCGATTGTTGACGCCAATCCGCAGAATCTCAGCGCAGTGACACTGATCGCCGGAGGCGCGCGCAATGCCGACAACGTTGCCGGCCAGCTACGGAGCGCTTTGAACGTGCCGGTCGAAGTGTTCTCCAACGTTGAGGATATGGCAAGTTTGATGGTAAAGGCAGATCTCGCAATCGGCGGCGGCGGGGTCAGCGGCTGGGAGCGCTGTGCGCTTGGATTGCCAAGCCTCGTTATTGCGCTGGCTGACAATCAACGGGCGATTAACCGGCAATTATCGAAAGACCAATATATTTTTTCTTCGGTTGAACCCGATAATCTGAGTCGGGAATTGATGCGCAGATTTTTAGACATGGACGATCAGACTTATTCAACCATAAGCAGAAATGCTTTTGGGCTGTGCGACGGTCAGGGCGCGGACAGGGTGCTGGAGGTCCTGGTGCGTGGGTAAGTTTGGACGGCACGATGGGCAGTTATGCGCGGAGGTTAGTGGCACGGCACAGCTTCATGCCAGCTTGCCGGATATAAAGTGTCATCGGATACAACATGCGATACAAGATCGTATTGGCCAGTACAGATATCAAATTGGTGTTTATCCGACCCCATCCAGCCACTGTCGTAACGCCCGATCTTTCCGATATTATGGTTGAAGGCAGTCCGGTTGAAGTCTCCAATTTAAGAACACTCAGTGAGGACATCGCGCGCACCGACCTCGCAATTGTTGGCAGCAGTACATTAGCGGTTGAGCTTTTGCGCGGCGGGCGCCCCGTGTTCTACGCTAACAGACTGGATGGGCTTATCCATGACCATAACGGAAATCTAAAGCAAGGATTGGTGCCGGCCTGCCCTGAAACATTATACGAGGCCGTGTTTGGCGATCTTGCCGAACATTATCTCAGCAAAGACTGGGTGGAAAAGATGCGCTACTTCGACTGTGGTTATCAGCGGGATGAAGCGGCGATGTTGGAGGAATTTAGGGTTCGGGTAACGGATGTTGTTCTAGGTTATTGG
>JABDJG010000130.1 GCA_013002595.1 Hyphomicrobiales bacterium
GCCCGGTACAGCCGGCTCGCCGCCATGCGCAGGCCGAGATAATGCGCCGACTTGGTGAACAGCTCATCGGGCCAGGCCATCAGGGCGGCCAGCGTGCGCACCACGACCTGCCTGTCATCCGGCCGCAGCACCAGCTGGCGCCGCTGCTCAACGACGGCGCGGGCCAAAAGCTTGGAGAAGTTGCGCGCCGGCAGCGTCAGCCGCACCGGCGCACTGAAACCTTTCTGCCCGGCCTGGTCCCTGACCTCGAGCTGCAATTCGACCTTCGTGCCGGCCCACGGGTGGGCGGTGAAGTCCATGAAGGCGCGCCCGTCGGCCTCGCGCGGGTTGAGCTTTTGCAGGCTGATCGCCGATTGCGGCGGATCGTATTTGAGCGCATCGGCAAACAGCTGACCGGTGTCATCGCCGGCCAGCCGGAAGTGCGCCTCCAGCCCGGCGATGCCGTAATCGTCGCTGGCCTTCCAGGGCACGGCAAACCCGCCGGTCGGCGTCAGCGCCAGTTCGCCGGCCACCTCGGCGCTCGGCGCGGCATCGGGTATGACCGTGATCCGCCAGCGGGCCAGGGTGTCGCCGCGGTCGGCCAGCGAAACGGTCACCGTCTCGTTGAGTTTCGTGCGCACCTCGTGAACGGCGCTGTCACGGCTTTTTGGAATGTCCTGCGATCTGGCGGTTTGGGCGGCGTCTTCATCGCTGGCGCCTGCCGCGCCCGGCTCGGCCATGGTCAGGACCGGTTGCGCCGCGCCGTTGAGGCGCACGACCAGCAGCGAGCCCTGCGGCACGTGCAATTGCCGGGTCCTTGCAAGGCGCGCCTCGGCGACCGCGCCGGAGAGCAGGATCGGCGGCTTGCCGGTATAGGCAGGCGGCGTGATCCAGGCATCGAAACCGGCCGCGACCGATGCCTTGACCGGCGCGCTGACCGCTTCGCTCAGGCGGCGGTCCCATTGGCCCCAGTTGAGGAAGCCGGCAACGATCAGCCCGAGCACCAGCGCGCTGCGCAGCGCGATCGGATCGCGCGCCGGCAGGCCCGAATGCGGCCATCCCGCCTTCAGCGATTTCAGATATTCCGCCATCCGGCGCTTGTGCACCATCCAGATCGCCCGGCTTGCCGGGTCGGCCTGCGGCTCGGCCAGCTTGTCCTGCCAGGCCGTCGCCGGCCGGTTCTTGAGTCCGGAGCGGATCTCGATGCGCCTCAGCGCAGCGGCGTCATCTGGCCAGCGCAGCCGCCTGAGCGGCCACAGCGCGGCGACAAAGGCCACGCCGAACAGCACCGCAGCCGCGGTTTTCAGGGACACCGGCAGCAGCGCCGGCACCCCGATCAGCACCAGGAGCAGGGCAAGGCCTGCCACCATCAGGGCCGGATAAAGCGCGGTCCAGAGCCCTTCAAAGGCAATCGCGCCCTTGGCCAGGATCAGTTTGCGTTTCAGTCTTGCGGTCGGTTTGTCGATCATCTTAACCACCATATTACCACATGATCCGACAATATTGTGAGCAGAATGCGATCACGATGATGTGGGGTTTTACACTTAACGACACTCATCGTCATACCCGTGCTTGTCACGGGTATCCAGAGCGATGGAACGCATAAATCTGCCGCTCTGGATTGCCGGAACAAGCCCGGCAATGACGAAACATGTCTGGCGTCGTGTCGTGTGGGGTTAAGATTGGTTCCGGGCCCTACTTCAGCTGCCAGTCGGCCAGGTGATCGAGGCCGATCAGCTGGTCGTAGGTCTGGCGCGGGCGCACGATGGCGAACCTGTCGCCGTGCACCAGCACCTCGGGCACCAGCGGGCGGGTGTTGTATGTGCCCGACTGCACCGCGCCATAGGCCCCGGCCGTCAGAACGGCCAGCAGATCGCCGGCCTGCATCACCGGCAAATCGCGCTGCTGGGCGAGGTAATCGCCGGTTTCGCAGACCGGGCCGACGACATCCGCGGTGATGATCTTGGCGTCTTCGGCCGGTTGCTTGACCGGCTGCAGTTCATGGAACGCATCATAGAGCGTCGGGCGGATGAGGTCGTTCATCGCCGCATCGGTGACCACGAAGTTGCGGCCATCGCCCTCTTTCATGTAGATCACCCGCGTCACCAGGATACCGGCGTTGCCGGCGATCATCCGGCCCGGCTCCATCACCAGGGTGCAGTCGAGATCGCCGAGCGTGCGCTTGACCATGTCGGCATATTCGCTCGGGTGCGGCGGGATGTCGTTGGTGCCGCGATAGGGCACGCCGAGCCCGCCGCCGAGATCGACATGGCGGATGTTGTGGCCCTGCTCACGCAGGCGCACAACCAGTTCGGCCATCAGCCTGTAGGCCTGTTCGTAAGGGCCAAGGTCGGTGATCTGGCTGCCGATATGCATGTCGACACCGGCGACCTCAAGGCCCTCGAGCGTTGCGGCATGGGCATAGACCTGTTCGGCTTTCAGATAGGGAATGCCGAACTTGTTCTCCGATTTGCCGGTGCTGATCTTGGCATGGGTCTTGGCATCGACGTCCGGGTTGACCCGGATCGAGACCACCGCCCGGGTGCCGAGCCGCAACGCCACCTCGGACAAAAGCTCCAGCTCCGGTTCGGATTCGACATTGAAACAGGCAATCCCCTGGCGCAGCGCATAGGACATCTCGCGCGCCGTCTTGCCGACACCGGAAAAGACGATCTTGCGGCTCGGCACG
The DNA here is from genome assembly GCA_013002595.1 of Hyphomicrobiales bacterium. GTDB lineage: Bacteria > Pseudomonadota > Alphaproteobacteria > Rhizobiales > Aestuariivirgaceae > JABDJG01. Next base: position 2,669 of record JABDJG010000130.1, read on the forward strand.
CCGAGCGCCACCGCGCGCCGCAACTCGCCTTCCGAGACCACATCGACGCCGGCGCCCAGGCTGGTCAGCGTCTTGATCACCGCCTGGTTGGAATTTGCCTTCATGGCATAGCAGATCTGGTGATCGGTGCCGGCGAACGCCTCGTCGAACACCTTGTAGTGCCGCTCCAGCGTTGCCGTCGAATAGCAGTAGAACGGCGTGTCGATCTCCTCGGCCAGCACCTGCAGGTCGACACCTTCGGCATGAAGAATGCCGTCTTTGTAGGCGAAATGATGCATCGGACGACCGGGCTCAGATTACCGGGTCGAGCACGAACGGCTCGGGCGGCGGTTTTGGATCGGCGCCCGGCGGAGGCTCGAGCGGGCCACGCGCACCGCAACCCGCAACCAGCGCCATCAGCGCCAGCGCGGCAATGATCCGTGCTGTTGTGTGCATGCCCTTAACTCCAGATGTCGCTGCATCCAATCCCATAAAAAGCACCGGCAGCAACGAAACTCAAGCGTTTCCCTTTTCAGCCGCCAGGATTTCAAGCCAGCGTTTGGCCTCGCGCTCGACGTTTACCGGCGCGGTGCCGCCGAAACTCTGGCGCGACGCCACCGAGGCCTCGACGCTGAGCACCGAGAACACATCGTCGGTGATCTTCGGCTCGACCGCGCGCATCTCTTGAAGCGACAGCTCATCGAGGCGGGCGCCCTTCGCCTCGGCCAGCGCCACCAGCTCGCCGGTGACATGGTGCGCATCGCGGAACGGCATCGCCAGCACCCTGACCAGCCAGTCGGCGAGATCGGTTGCCGTCGAAAACCCTTTTGCCGCTGCTTCGCGCATCTGATCGGCATTGGCTTTGAGGTCCTTCACCATGCCGGCCATGGCGGCGATCGCCAGCGACAGGTTGTCGAGCGCATCGAAGGTCATCTGCTTGTCTTCCTGCATGTCCTTGGAATAGGCCAGCGGCAGGCCCTTCATCACCAGCATCAGGCCATTGAGCGCGCCGATCACCCGGCCGGCTTTGGCCCGGCACAGCTCGGCCGCATCCGGGTTGCGCTTTTGCGGCATGATCGAGGAGCCGGTGGTGAACTGGTCGGACAGCTGGATGAACTGGAACTGCGCCGACATCCAGTAGACAATCTCCTCGGCCAGCCGGGAAATATGCAAAGCGGCGATCGCGCCGGCGGCGAGCGTCTCGAGCACGAAATCACGGTCCGACACCGCATCGAGCGAATTGCGCATCGGGGCAGCAAAGCCAAGCGCCTTTGCGGTTGCCTCCCGGTCGATCGCAAACGACGTGCCGGCCAGCGCCGCGGCGCCCAGCGGGCTTTCGTTCATCCGCCTGCGGGCATCGGCCAGCCGCGAGCGGTCGCGCGCGAACATCTCGACATAGGCCAGGCAATGATGGCCGAAGGTCACCGGCTGGGCCGACTGCAGGTGGGTAAAGCCCGGCATGATCGTGCCCGCGTGGGCGGCCGCCTTGTCAGCCAGCGCGGTTTGCAGCGCGGCCAGCTGGCCATCGAGCATGTCGATGCACTCGCGGATATACAGCCTGAAGTCGGTCGCCACCTGGTCGTTGCGCGAGCGCCCGGTGTGCAGGCGCCCGGCCGCATCGCCGATCACCTCGCGCAACCGCTGCTCGACATTCATGTGGATGTCTTCCAGGGCGCGCGAGAAAGTGAACGCGCCGTCAGCGATTTCCGATTGCACCTGGGCCAGCCCGCGCTTAATTTCTCCTGCATCTTTACGTGAGATGATACCGCACTGGGCCAGCATGGCCGCATGGGCGATCGAACCGGCGATGTCATGGGCAAACAGCCTGCGGTCGAAATCAATCGAAACGTTGATTTCTTCCATGATCTCGCCGGGTGGGCTGGAGAACCGTCCGCCCCACATTCTGTTCGTCATGTTGAAAACCTGTCTGTTTGAGCCGGAAGCCTGAAAGATGAGCAAAGACCTTACATTCGGACTGGAAACGCGCCAGATCGCCATCATGATCGGCTGCTTTGCCGGCCTGATCGCCGCGGTCTACGGCATTTATTCCATCTCCGGTGACGAACGCAACCCAAAGCAGCACTCCGCGGTTGAGGGCAAATCGCCCAAGGGCCATGCCGAGATGCCCCGCGAGATCCCCTCGCGGGTGACCAGGGAACTCGCCACCGGCAAGCTTGCCGCCTTTGTCGTCAAGCCTGAGCGCAAGCCGATTGCCGATGTCGAGTTCGCCGACGAGACCGGCAAGGTGCGTTCGCTCAGCGAATGGCGCGGCCGTGTCGTCCTGCTCAACCTGTGGGCGACCTGGTGCGCCCCGTGCCGCAAGGAGATGCCCCACCTTGCCGAGCTGCAGACCCTGCTCGGCGGCGATGAATTCGAGGTCGTCGCGCTCAGCGTCGACCGCAAGGGCGCCACCGCCTCGGCCAAGTTCCTGATCGATATCGAGGCAACCGCGCTCAAACTCTATATCGATTCCAGCGCCAGGGTGCTCGGCCCGCTTGAGGCCATCGGCCTGCCGGCGACCTTCCTCATCGACCGCCAGGGCAACGAGATCGGCCGCCTCCTCGGCCCCGCCGACTGGTCCGGCCCCGATGCCCTCATACTGATCCTGACGGCCTTGAAGGAAGGGCGTTAGGCCAGGCTGCGACATAACGCTAGGCCGGAAAATCCCCATACACGCTGACCCGGCAGGATGGTCTTTAAAGACGCCGGTGTAGGACAGCTGCACGCGGTGCGCTTTCGGGTCATTGCTGCAGGCGCGACCGAGCCGCATCCAGGTGATCTGATGCGGTTCTGTGAGGGTGGTTTATTTTGCAATCACGGCAGCAACGCAGCAGTTAGATGCGTTTGCATCAAGTTTGACATGGATGCGATTGCATGTTATTTAATGCAATTGCATCTATATCAAGGAGGCCGGCGATGCCAAACGAACCAGGTGGTTTGAGAGAGCACACGCTTGTCAGCGGACGCGGATTGGTGGACGGGATTTGGCATCCTGACGTTTCGATAGATGCGCGGGTACTGGGTTTCGAGGAGCGTTTCCTTGCGGGACGATTTTCTGAGCCCCTCGATCTGGACGACCTCCGGAACCGCCCTTGGGACTATCACCTCTACGTCGCCTATCCCTGTCCATTCGCCCACCGTGTAATCCTCGCCCGCGCTCTCCTCGGTGTGACCGCGATCGGCATGTCCGTGTGCCATCCCTGCCTCACAAAAAACAAAGGCTGGATCTTTGCTCCGGACGAGAAGCTCGAAAACTATCTCGGGCTCACTCTCGACGAAGGCCTCGGCAAGCATACGCTTCATGAAGTCTACACTCATGCGACGCCGCGATTCACCGGCCGTGTCACGGTTCCGGCCCTTCTGCATCTGCCAAGCGGGCGAATCGTCTCGAACGACAGCTTCAAACTAATGGCCGCCTTCGCAAAAGCCTTTGATCCGAAGGGCCGACGGTTGGGCATCATTCCTGCGGATGTGGACTCGCGTTGGCCAGCCGTGGAAACCAACACCGACCTAACCGCCCTTGACCCGTTATCATTGGCTGCCTGGGTCGCCGATAGGATTTCGGTGGGCGTCTATCGCGCGGGAATGGCGCGGACACAGCACGAGTATGAGCAGTATCTTGCTGCTTTCTTTAAAGACCTGGATCGCCTTGAAGGCTTCCTGGCTTCGGCGGTTCTCGCAGACCGGTATGGAACGCACTCGCTGGCGTCTCTGATCCTGCTCGCGACTTGGGTCCGCTGGGATCTGGCCTACCGGCTCGTCATGTATCTCACTGCCAGGTCAAAACAGGAGTACCCGGCAATAGCCCGGCAATGTGCAAATCTGCTTAGCGATCCGACGGTAGCTGCGACGGTTCGTGAGGACCAGATTATCCGTCACTACGTTGATGACGACGCATTCGTGAATCGCAGGCTGGTGGAGGGGCGCTATCTTCTACCAATTCAGCGTTTGGATGAGCCGCGCCCACCGGTCGCGACGCCCAATCTGCGACCCGTGAGCCGGCGACAAACAGCGGCGAGCGCCGCTTCAGATGGCGCGGCAAGCGGATGACTCGAGTTACAGTTTCACAGCCTAGGGTCCTGACCCCAGGGGGGGATTACGCGATTAACGACTTTATACGCGAAGTTTTGGACATGCACGACTTCCTTGATGGTTGGCTCAAGGGCACGGTATCGCGGGGCGATGGACAACCTTGGCGTCTTGCCCAAAGGCTCGCCGACGACTTTGTCATCATCCATCCGAACGGCTCGCGCGGAGACAAGGCCGGGGTCCTCAGGGCCTTTGCAGCATCATACGGTGAGAAACCCGCCTCTTACGGGTTGATGGTCGGTGAAATAGAAACTCGCATGTTGGCAGACGGCCTTTGCCTTGCAACTTACCAGGAATGGCACAGAGGCGAGCCTCGGCGTGCGCGCATTAGCACCGCTTTGATACGCCGACAGGCCCCTCAGAAGGCATTTAAATGGCTATTTCTACAGGAAACGCCAGCGCCCGACATGGCCCCGCCGACGGGTCCGGCCTCGATGCCCTCAAACTGATCCTGATGGCCCTGAAGGAAGGGCGCTGGGCCAGGCTGCTGAAAAACGCAAGTTACGGACGGCATGGTCCCCTCCTCCTTGTGGGGAGGAGAAAGAATTTTTTTGCAGCCAGCCTTACGCAAGATTGGCGTGGCATTCTCAGGCGCCGGATCAGCTCGTTCATAAAGGGATCCAGAGCGCGATCGTCTTTGATTGAATCAGTCAAAGACGTGAATCGCCCTCTATCATATTGACGACGATCAGTTTTCTCACGTTTTGATGTTTCCATCAAAACGTGAACTGATCTAGGGATTGAAGCTACCGATGAAGTGATTGCAGACATTCGTCGGAAAAAACCAAAGGGAGGAGAGCGCAGCTGCACAAGGATGACTTACATGAAAAAACCAATACTAGCATTGTTGGCGACATTCGCCCTCCATTCCGCC
>JABDJG010000131.1 GCA_013002595.1 Hyphomicrobiales bacterium
CACACCGAGCAGGCCATGCCGACAAGCCCGACGGGCGCTGCATGGCGCCATTCGCACAGCACTCGTTTCAGCTCCGGGCGGTCGAAGATGATGAACCAGGCCCCCATCATCGCCGTTTGCATCAACAGCGCAACGGCCAGCGCATAGGCGGCAGCAATCACAAAGTCCGGCCCATCAAGCGCCAGCGCCGCGCCGCGGAAGAACACCACCGAGGCACCGAGCAGGGCGGCACATAACAGCCCGACCATCGTTGCCTTTTCCCCCATGCCGCGTACAAGGCTGCCGAAGGTCAGTTTTGTCTCGGTGAGAGACAGCACGATCGTCCCGACCGCGCCGACCGCGATCGCCAGGATCGCCAGCGGCCCGACGGTGTCGCCGAGCAGCACTGCGCCAAGCGCTGCGATCAGAACCACCTCGAGCTTTGAAAATGTCGTGCCAACCGCAAAACTGCGAAATGAAAACATCCACAGCAACACTACGGTGAACAGGATCTGTGACAGCCCGCCGAGCGCACAGTAAATGAAGAAGGAAAGGTTCGGCGCCGGTGTTTCATAGCCGCCGATTGTCGCCAGGGCCCACAGGTACAAAAGCGCAAACGGCCAGGCATAAAAGAACCGCGCATAGGCAGCGCCTGCCGTCGACAGCCGGCCCTTGATCGCTTTTTGCAGTGCGGAGCGCAGGTTCTGCAGAAACGCCGCGGCAATGGTGATGGGAATCCACAGGGAAATCATTCGCCCTCGTCGTATTTTTGCACGTCGGCGTCAAGGGTTGCGTAATTCTGCTTGCCTAACACACAAATTGTTCTAACCATTTGGCCGGACCAATAGCCGTTCAGCCAATATGCAAAGTGACAATAAAACGCCGGTGACCCGGAACCTGGTTTGCTCCGACGATGCCGAAAGACTGGCGCGCCGGCGCATGCCGCGCATGATGTTTGATTTCGTCGATGGCGCCGCCGGCAGCGAGACGGCGCATCGGCTCAATCTGTCGGAGCTTGAAAAGATCAGGCTGCAGCCACGCGTGCTGGTGAATGTGGAAAGCCGCACTATGGGCAAACGTTTCCTGGGTGAAGATATGGGCCTGCCGTTCGGCATCGCGCCGATGGGCATGTGCAATCTGACCTGGCCCGGCGCCGACCGCATGCTGGCGGCAGCTGCGGTTGAGCGGCAGATCCCTGTCGGTGTCTCCACCGCCGCCTCCACGACAATTGAGGACATGGCCGAATGTTCCAAAGGCCGTGCCTGGTTCCAGCTCTATGTCGCCCAATCTATCGATACCGCTCTTGAAATGACCGCTCGCGCCAGGGCGGCCGGCTACACGACGCTGATGCTCACTGTCGACGTGCCGCAGATTTCAAGGCGCCTGCGCGATCACCGGAACGGGTTTCAGGTGCCGTTCCGGCTTGGCGTGAAACAATTCATCGATTTTGCTGTGCATCCGCGCTGGTCCATTTCGACGCTGCTTGCCGGCACCCCATCGCCGGCCAATTTCACTGGCGGCGGTCCGCGCCGCGGCTTCATGCGCAATGAAGGGCGCGGCAAGGTTGACTGGGCTTTCCTGGCACAGCTTCGCGATGCCTGGGACGGTAATCTCATCGTCAAGGGTGTGACGTTCCCTGAAGATGCCGCCCGCATCAAGAAGACAGGCGCCGATGCAATCTATGTGTCCAACCATGGCGGCCGGCAATTGGACAGCGCCCCGCCGGCAATCGCAACGCTTGCGCCCATTCGTGCAGCGGTCGGGCCCGACTATCCATTGATCTTCGACAGCGGCATCCGCTCCGGCGAAGACGTGATCAAGGCGCTCGCGACAGGCGCTGATTTCGTCATGCTCGGCCGGCCGATGCTCTATGCAATTGGCGCAGATGGTGCTCGTGGCCTGTCGACGCTCATCGATAACATTGCAGAAGAAGTCGATACCACGCTCGCCCAGATTGGCCTCAAGGATATTGCAGATGTCGGCAGTCACTGCCTGTATCCTCGTCATGAAGATACCGGTTCTAGGAAGGGATAGAAAATGCCCGGGCCCAGACAGATCAGAGGCGGCAACCTGCTCGCCCGCGCGCTTCACCAAAAGGGCATCGAACATGTCTTTACGCTTGCCGGCGGGTTCTGCAATCCGGCGCTTGAAGGCTTCATGGAATGCCAGATGCGGGTCATCAACTGCCCGCACGAGCAGATCGCCGGCCACCTCGCCGACGGTCATGCACGCATGACCCGGATACCGGCTGTGTGCCTGGTCGGACCGGAAGGCTTTGCCAATGCGGTCCCGGCGATGATGGAAGCCTGGGGTGAGCGCTCACCGGTCATCTTCGTCACAGGATCAAGCACACTGAAGCGCCAGGGCGCCGGCGGCTTCAAGGAGATCGATGATGTTGCCATCGCCGAACCGCTCACCAAATACAGCGCCAGCGTGACCGATGGTACGCGCATCGGAGAGTTCGTCGACCGCGCCTACAAGATCGCAACCAGCGGTTATCCAGGGCCGGTACATCTGAGCATCCCGGTCGACATCATGTTCTCTTCGTTCCCCGAAACGGCCGGCGCCGAGGAACGCCCATTCGACCGAACTCATAGGGCCCCGGCAAGAGCCTGGCCGGACCCTGAAGCGTTGGGCGAGGTGCTTGACCTCATCACCGCTGCCAAACGGCCGATCCTCATTGGCGGTCACGGTGTCTGGTGGTCAAACAACGAAGCCAAGCTTGAAAAGGCAGCCCGCGCGCTCAACATCCCGTTCTTCAACGTGCCGTATCATCAAAAGCTGCTCGGTGAAGACAACGAGATCTATATGGGCCTGGCTGACATTCACCAGTACCCGCCGTCGAAATATGCCCTGGAGGCGTGCGATGTGGCGATCATGGTCGGTGGCCGGCTCGACAACCAGATGAACTTCGGCAACCCGCCGCTGTTCCCGCAAACACTCCAGCTGATCTGCGTCAACGGCTCGCACGAGGAAATTGACTTCAACCGTGCCGCCGATCATGTGTTGCTGAGTGACCCGGGTGCCTTCTTTGATGCGTTGATTGATCTGCCGGCAAGCGGCAAATGGAGCCTTGGTTCAACCTGGCTCGACCTGAACCGGGCAAAACGCGACGAATGGGTCACCGCCACAATCAACGACCTGGACGGCGAGAGCGATGAAAAGATCCACCCGCTGCAACTGGCGCTGGATGTCCAGGAGCCGCTCGGTGACAATGATTTCCTCCTGTTCGACGGCGGCAACACCCATTTCTGGTCCGAGATCGCCGTCAACCTGTGCGGCTGGCGCGGCAAGAAGCTGAAAGGCATCTTTCACCCGGGTTCCTACAGTATGCTCGGCTGTGGTGTGTCGTTTGCCCTGTCAGCCAAGAATCTCAACCCGCACAGCACGGTCGTGCTGATCAGCGGCGATGGTGCGTTCCTGTCCGGCGGCCTGAGCATCGAAGCTGCCTTTCAGGAGAACACGCCGATCATCGTTGTCGTCGACAACAATGGCGGTCTTGACTGCATCTCCCAGCAGCAGGAACGCTTGTTCGACAGTGGCACCCACTTTGCAACCGACTTCCGCGACATCCCGTTTCACGGCCTGTTCGAGGGCCTGGGCGGCTATGGCGAGCTTGTCGAGACCCGCGAGCAGTTGCTGCCGGCCCTCAAACGCGCCATTGCCAGCGGCTTACCGGCCTGTCTCAATGTGAAGGCCAAGGGCGTAATCTCGCCGATTGTGCTTGCCACCACCAGTAAGCGCGACAAGGCATCGATCGAATAGGCTGGACCCATGGCAACGCTCACCACCCACACGTTGAACTCGGTTGACGGCACCCACGCCGGCGGCATCCCGGTCAGCCTGTATCGGATCGAGCCGGACGGCACGCGGACTGAACTTTTCAGGTCAGCCACCGATGATGACGGCCGCCTCGGCCAGGAAGTGGCGCTGGATGCATCCATGCCGCATGCCGGATATGAGATGGTGCTCGAAACCGGCCCGTATTTCGAGGCGCGGGGCCAACGTGATCCCGGCCAGCCGGTTTGCTCCGATGTCGTTTTCCGGTTCAAGATGCCGGATGCACAAGCGCGCTATCACATCCCGTTTATGCTCGCCCCCAACAGCTACTCGGTCTGGTGGTCGAGCCTGTGAGCGGCGGGGGCGGGGAGGCGGTGTCGGGCCTCAACATGTCGCGCCGGATCCGGCGCACGCCTTTTACAAGCAAGGTTGAGGCACATGGCGTGCGCGGGTTCTCCGTCGTCAACCACATGCTGTTGCCCAAGGCGTTCCAGGCATCGGTTGAAGACGACTACTGGCATCTTCGCGAGCATGTCCAGCTGTGGGACGTGTCCTGCCAGCGTCAGGTTGAGATCGCCGGTCCCGATGCCGAACGTCTCGTGCAATGGATGACGCCGCGCGATCTGTCGGGCGCCGAACAAGGCCAATGTCTTTATGTCCCGCTGGTCGACGACAAAGGCGGCATGATCAATGATCCGGTGCTGCTCAAGCTGGCAGGCGATCATTTCTGGCTGTCGATCGCGGATTCAGATGTGCTGCTGTGGGCAAGGGGCCTGGCGCTTGGAGCAGGCCTGAATGTCTCCGTCGAAGAACCCGATGTGTCGCCCCTTGCAATCCAGGGCCCGAAGGCAGAGTTGGTGATGGCAGCGGTCTTTGGCGAACGGGTGCGGGATGTGAAGTTCTTCGGGTTTGCACATGCGAAATTTTGCGGAGAGCGGCAGGTCATTGCCCGGTCCGGCTATTCCAGACAGGGCGGGTTCGAAGTCTATCTCAACGACGCCCAACTTGGTCCGGCTCTTTGGGACGCACTCTGGCAGGCAGGTGAACCGCACGGCATTCGACCCGGCTGCCCCAACCTGATCGAGCGCATCGAAGGCGGCCTGCTGTCCTATGGCAACGAGATGACCCGCGACAACAATCCGTTCGAATGCGGGCTGGAAAAATTCTGCGATCTTGATGGACCAGCTGACTTTCTTGGCAAGACCGCGCTTTGCCGGATCAGGGACAAGGGCCATGCGCGCGAAATTCGCGGCATCGTCTTTGGCGGCGAGGCATGCCCGCCGTGCGGCACCCCCTGGCCGGTCATGGCCGGTGGGTCCGATGGCGAGCAAATCGGCCAGATCACATCGGCGGCCTATTCGCCGCGCCTGTCACAAAACATCGGCTTGTCGATGATTGAGCGCCCGCACTGGCAGGCAGGCCAGAAGGTCACAGTGCACTGTGCGGACGGCACAGCTCGTCCCGGTGTTGTGAGTGACCTGCCGTTTTCCTGATCGCTGAATGCATGCTAGGTTGAGCTACGGGGGCGGCGTTTAAAGTTGGGAGAGTTCTAACCATGTCCGAAACAGTGACCACAACACTGAATGATGTCGATATCGCCAGCGTTGCCAGCCTGGCGGCAAAAATTCAGCAAGAACCGGATGTTGCGGACACCAAGTGGGCCGCCGAGGTCAAATGGAACGGCGGCTTTCGCTCCGAGGCATCGGTTCGTGATTTTGCCGCCGCCAAATCCGATGAGCCGGGCCAGCTTGGCGGCACCAACACCGGCCCCAATCCCGTCGAACAGGTGCTCGCTGCACTCGGCAATTGCCTGGCGGTCGGTTACGCCGCCAATGCCACCGCCGCCGGCATCACCATCAACGACATGACCATCAACGTCGAAGGCGATCTCGACCTGCATACCTTCCTCGGCCTGAAGGACGGCAACGCGGGCTTCAGCGGCATCTCGGTCAAGGTCAACCTCGACAGCGATGCCTCGCCCGAGGCCCTGCAGGCGCTGCACGAAAAGGTGACGGGCACCTCGCCGGTCGGCCATACCCTGGGCCGTGTCGTGCCGCTTAGCGTGGAGCTGCTTTAGCGGATATCTGGACACCTTCAGACAAACAAAAAGGGAGGGCTCAGGCCCTCCCTTGGTAAGCAGGCGATAATCCCTGCCGTTTAAGCGATTGTTACACCTGTCAACATCGATGCATCCGTCAAATCGTCGAGATTGGTCTCAATTCCAACAAGCTGAATGGCGGCATCCTCAAGGAAACTGCCATCATTGACATTCTGGAACGCAATGATGTTGCCGCCGGCATCTTCAAGGATCACAGCCTCATAGTCAGCGGTGAGATCCTGGATGGTAAGCGTGTCCAGACCAACCACAAAATCTTCAATGGCATCAACACCATCCTTGCCGAGGATTATGTCGTCATCGGTGAAATCGTAGATGAAATGATCTGCATCATCGCCGCCCGACAGCGTGTCGCCGGCGATCAGCGTTGATTCAACCACATTGAACTCGGCGGTAAGCGATACATCATCGATCAACGCGCCCAACGTGTCACCATCGACGGGAGCCTGGAAGCCGACAGTTGTGGTGCCGTCCGCTCCAACCAACCCGCTGATTGTGACGATATACCAGCCGCTTGGATCAAGCTGAACATCGACGATCGGGGTACCATCAAGACCGGATCTTGAAGCCTCCATGACAACACTGCCGCTCACCCCATCATCGGCGAATTCAAAATTGATCATGCCGCCATCCCAAAAGACGGTGAAGTCGGACGTTGTGTCAGTCCTTTCATAGGCACCAAAGCTCAGCGTGTAGGTTTCGCCATCAACGGTCGCAACGTCCCCCTCTAACATGTTGACGACGATCAGTTTTCTCGCGTTTTGATGTTTCCATCAAAACGTGAACTGATCTAGGGATTGAAGGTACCGATGAAGTGATTGCAGACATTCGTCGGAAAAAACCAAAGGGAGGAGAGCGCAGCTGCACAAGGATGACTTACATGAAAAAACCAATACTAGCATTGTTGGCGACATTCGCCCTCCATTCCGCC
>JABDJG010000139.1 GCA_013002595.1 Hyphomicrobiales bacterium
GGGTGGTGAAGGAAACGCCGGTGGCGCGAATGTCATGGGTAAAGACCTCACCGAGCTGGTCGTTGCGGACCTTGCCGACAAAGGCTGCCGTACCGCCGAAACCGGCAACACCGGCAATCGTGTTGGCGCCGGAGCCGCCGGAAATCTCCACCGCCGGACCCATCGCGTCATAAAGCGCGTGGGCGCGATCTTCATCGATCAGCTGCATGGTGCCCTTGGCGATGTCATGGTCTGCGATGAAGCTGTCTTCGACGCGGGACAGGACATCAACGATGGCATTGCCAATGCCGAGCACGTTGTACTTTGCTGAACTCATGAAACCCCCTAAACCTTGTCACGGCGCGTGACGCTCACTACTTCATGTGAGGACAATAATCAAACCCCTTTCATGTGGAGATAAGCAGACATGATTGCAGCGGCCTTGCTGGCCTTACAGGATGCGCTCTCGCCTGATTTCCGCAAGGTTTTGTGGAAAGCGCTCGGGCTGACTATTCTGTTGTTCATCGGGATCCTGATCGGTCTTGAGGTCGCAATATCGATTTTGGTGGCATTTCCCTGGCCATGGCTTGAAACCATTTTGGCTGTGGCGACCGGCCTCGGGGTTTTTGCCGCCTTCTTTTTCCTCATGGCGCCGGTGACGGCGGTTTTCGCCGGGTTGTTCCTCGACGATATCGCGGTGCTGGTGGAACAACGTGATTACCCCGGTGATGCGCCGGGCAAGCCATTGGCGACGGCAACCGCCATCTGGACCGGTGTACAGTTCGGATTGCTTGTCCTGATTGTCAATCTGCTGCTGCTGCCCACTCTGCTCATTGGAATTGGCGCCGTGATGATGGTGATCGGTAATGCTTATCTGCTGGGCCGGGAGTATTTTTCAATGGTCGCGATGCGGCATATGCAGCCCCGCGAAGCCCAGGCCTTACGCAAAACCAATGCGGCGCGGGTGTTCGCCGCCGGGCTGATCCCAGCCGGGCTGGCGCTAATACCGGTGGTCAATCTTTTTGTGCCGCTGTTCTCCACCAGCTACTTTGTACACATCTTCAAGAAGATCCAGGCCGAGCCGGTCTAGGACCTGTTCAGTAGACCTTGTCCTTGAACTTGCAGATGTCGCTGATCAGACATCGGCCACATTCAGGTTTACGGGCTTTGCAGATGTAGCGGCCATGCAGGATCAACCAGTGATGGGCATGGCGCTTGAACTCGTCCGGGATATGTTTGAGCAACCCGTTTTCGACCTCGACGACATTCTTGCCCGGCGCGATGCCGATGCGATTGCCTAACCGGAACAAGTGGGTATCGACGGCAATCGTCGGATGGCCAAAGGCATTGTTGAGCACGACATTGGCGGTCTTGCGGCCAACGCCCGGCAGGGCCTCGAGGGCCTCGCGATCTTCCGGCACTTCACTGCCATGACGGTCGATCAATGCCTGTGCCAGGGCAATGACGTTCTTGGCCTTGTTGCGGTAAAGACCAATTGTCCTGATGTAGTCGCGGACCTTGTCTTCGCCAAGCGCCAACATCTTTTCAGGCGTGTCGGCGACAGCGAACAGGGGACCGGTCGCCCGGTTGACACCTTCATCGGTAGCCTGGGCCGAGAGCACAACGGCAACGAGGAAGGTAAATGTGTTGACCGACTGAAGCTCACCTTTCGGTTCGGGCTCGACTTTCTGAAATCGGCTGAAAATCTCGACAATCTCGTCGCGTTTGAGTTTGCTGCGCCGAACCACGCCGTCTCCCCTCCTGCAATGCTTTAAGGAGAACATACCCTGCGCTGATTTGCCGGGGAAGCGCCCGCCAGAGTTTTCCCGTAAGATGTGTTGCATGATCGATCGTGCCGAAAAATCTGTAACGTTCCGCGCCGAATTGGTACCGCACCGCTCGCTTTCGCCGACGGGCTTTACGATCCTTATGGCGATCGTGGCCGGCGTCAGCTTTATTGCCGGGGTGGTCTTTCTTATGATTGGTGCCTGGCCGGTTGTCGGCTTTTTCGGACTTGATGTGGCGTTGATCTATGGTGCGTTCAAACTGAACTTCCGCGACAGTGAGCGCCGTGAGATCGTTGAAGTGGGGGACCACGATGTGGTGGTCACCAAACTGTTTCCCGGCAAGCCGCCGCGGCATCTGACGTTCCACAGATCGTGGCTGCAGATCGAACTCGAGGAAGATGCCGAGCGTGAACTGATCGGCCCGCTGCTATTGCGTGAACGTGGCAAAAGCTTTGAGATCGGCGGTTTCTTGAGCCCGGACGACCGAAAAGACTTCTGCCAGGCCCTGAAAGGCGCCGTTGCAGCCGTGCGTATCTGAGCGCGGCAACAGGTTTCGGGTGGCTGAGACTTGAAATCGCACCTAGCATGCAGACATCGAAACCATTTTGGAAAGTCAGATCATGTTAGCCACCGTTCAGCCACAACCCGATCCCGATACGACTACCGATTACAACCATGTGCGCAACACCCTGGAGTTCATTACCGAGCACTGGCGTGACCAGCCGTCGCTCGACACGATTGCAGGTGAAGCCGGGCTCAGTGCCGGCCATTTGCAAAGGGTTTTCAAACGCTGGGCCGGGATCAGCCCAAAGGAGTTTCTGCAGGCGATTACGCTTGATCACGCCCGCGGCCTGCTGCGCGAATCGGCCAGTATTCTCGACACCAGTTATGAAGTCGGGCTTTCAGGCCCGAGCCGCCTGCACGACCTGTTCGTGACCCACGAAGGCATGAGCCCGGGCATCTACAAAGCCAAGGGCGACGGGCTGGAAATTCTGTATGGCTTTCATCCCTCGCCGTTCGGACACGCACTTGTCATGATCACCGACCAGGGACTGGCCGGGCTTGCATTTGCGGATGAAGGTGGTGAGCGGGCGGCGCTTGACGACATGCGCAGGCGTTGGCCGCAGGCCCGCTATAGCGAAAATTCGGCTGCTACCACAGCTTATGCGGCGCGCATCTTCAATCCCGGCCGCTGGCAACCTGAAACACCGCTCAAGGTTGTGTTCATCGGTACCGACTTCGAGATCCGCGTCTGGGAGACATTGCTGCGCATTCCGCTCGGCAAAGCAACGACCTATTCCGATATCGCGGCCCATCTCGGCAATCCCAAGGCGTCACGCGCCGTCGGTACGGCGGTCGGCAAAAACCCAATTTCGTTCGTCGTGCCGTGCCACCGGGTGCTCGGCAAAACCGGCAACCTGTGCGGTTATCACTGGGGCCTGACGCGCAAGAAGGCGATCCTCGGCTGGGAGGCCGGGATGGTGGCCACGAGCTAGGGTGTGTGGGGAATCAGCTCTCCAGAACTTCCTTGGAGGCGACCGAGCCGTCCTCGTTGAGCTGGTAGATGATCGGCACGCCGGTAGCGATTTCCATCTTGATGATCTCGTCCGGTGACAGGTCATCGAGGGCCATAACGAGGGCGCGCAGCGAGTTACCGTGCGCCGCGACAATGACCCGCTCACCGTCCAGGACGCGGGGCAGGATATCGCTTTTGAAATAGGGCAGCACGCGGTCGGCTGTATCTTTCAGACTTTCACCGCCGGGCGGTGGAACATCAAACGAGCGGCGCCAGATGTGGACCTGATCTTTACCCCATTTTTCGCGGGCATCATCTTTGTTGAGACCAACAAGATCACCGTAATCGCGTTCATTGAGCGCCTGATCACGGACGGTTTCCAGATCCTGCTGACCAAGCTCTTCCAGCATCAAGGTGAGGGTGCGTTGGGCACGAGACAAAACGCTGGTGAAGGCGATGTCGAATTCAAACCCGCGCGCGTTCAAGTTGCGACCTGCCTCGGTTGCTTCTGCAACGCCTTTGTCGGTCAGACCCGGGTCGGCCCAGCCGGTGAACAGATTCTTCAGGTTCCACTCGCTTTGCCCATGACGGACAAGCACAAGCAAACGGTTCATATTTGTGCTCCAGTATATTGAGATTATTCGTCGGCAAGGCCGAGCACATCGAGCATGCTGTAAAGGCCGGGTTTCTGGTCGACTGCCCAAAGTGCCGCCTTCACGGCGCCATGGGCAAAGATATCGCGGGACTGGGCCTTGTGGGTCAGCTCCACACGTTCATCAGGCCCGGCAAAGATCACGCTGTGTTCTCCGATGACGCTGCCACCGCGCAAGGTGGCAAAACCGATATCACCATCGGGGCGGGCGCCGGTATGGCCTTCGCGGGACATGACCGACCGCTCGCGAAGCGAAATCTCCCGGCCCTGTGCCGCGGCCTCACCTAGCAGCAATGCCGTGCCGGACGGGGCATCGACCTTGTGACGGTGATGCATCTCCAGGACTTCGATGTCGAAATCCTCACCGAGTGCCGCAGCGACCTTTTTCACCATGACGCCCAGAAGGTTGACACCCATGCTCATGTTACCTGATTTCACGATGCGGGCATGCCGGCCGGCGGCAACAAGCTTTGTTTCATCGTCGTGGGACAATCCAGTTGTGCCGATGACATGTATGATGCGGGCCTGGGCTGCCAGCTCGGCAAATGCGAGTGTGGCAGCCGGCGCGGTAAAATCGATAATGCCGTCGATGCGGGTGAACAGGTGCAAGGCATCGTCAGTAACCGGCACATCGAGCTCTCCGAGGCCGGCAAGGGTGCCCATGTCATGGCCGATGGCAGGTGAACCCTTGGCTTCCAATCCGCCGGCAACCTCACACCCCTCCATTGCATGAATGATGCGTGTCAGCGTGCAGCCCATACGCCCGGCCGCACCGGCGATTGCCAATTTCAATGTCGACATGATTGCGCTCCCGTTGAATACCGCAGGTCATAGCAGTGCCGGCTCGACAAGAAAAGATCAGGCATTCGTCCTGTTGTCACACGGCCGGGGCCTGCCTATGGTAGCCTCACAACATTCATGAGGGAGGTCAGCAATGCTTGAAGTAAAACGTGAAGCCCAAGTTGCCGCAGCGCCAGCAGATGTCTGGGCGGTGATCGGTGATTTTGGTGGGCTGGCCGAATGGCACCCGGCAGCAACTGCATCGTCATCAGAGACCGTCGGCAGTGAAATTCGCCGCACAATTGTTGTGGGTGATGGCGCGCGGCTGGTCGAGAAGCTGGAAAACCACAGTGATGCGGATCACACCTACAGCTATAGCATTCTGGAAGGCCCCCTGCCGGTTGATGATTATCTCTCGACGTTATCAGTTGAGGCTGATGGCGACGGCAGCATGATCCGCTGGGAAGGCCGGTTTGTTGCCAAGGATGCACCCGATGAGCAGGCACAATCTGTTATCGGCGGTATCTACGACCTCGGATTGGACGCACTCAAAAAGCGTCTGGGTTAAGAATTTAAACGCCTTCGACAATCACGATATTGGCGATGCCCGCATCAATTCGATGATTGCGGGCTGACTGATATTCATCGCTGTTGTAGCAGGCAACGGCGTCTTCGAAGCTGTCGAATTCAATGACCACGTTACGGGCATGACCGTCACCTTCGAGTTGCTGGTGCCTGCCGCCACGGGCGAGAATACGCGCGTTAAATTTCTTGAAAGCTTCACGCGCTGCATCAGCATAATGCTTGTAGGTGTCCGGGTCGGTGACCGTGACATGGGCAATCCAATAACCTTTCATGGCATCGTTCCTAGTTGGCAAATTCGGGCAATTATAAGCCCAAGTTATAGATACCATTTGATCAAACTAATTGACCGATGGGTCGCACATGCTACCAATTAACATCTGCGTGCACGTGTCAACTGTTCAAGATCGGGCAGGCGTCAAGAAACTGTCGTAGATGCGCGCTATCCGCTTCAATTCGAACAATCGATGAGGCAACCTAGGGAGACGTAAAAAATGGTAAAATCTACATTTTCGAAGTTTGTAACCAGCTTTGTAGCTGGTGCTGCAATGATTGCGTTCAGTGGGCTACCGGCTCAGGCTGAAACCGAACTTACGGTCTACACAGCGGTCGAGGCAGAGGACCTCAAGCGCTACGCAGACACGTTCAACGCAGATCACCCGGACATCAAGATCAAATGGGTACGTGACTCAACCGGTATCGTCACCGCCAAGCTGCTGGCAGAAAAAGACAACCCGCAGGCCGATGTGGTCTGGGGTCTGGCGGCAACATCGCTGCTGCTGCTGAAGACGGAAGGCATGCTGGAGGCCTATGCGCCTGCCGGTGTCGAAAAGCTCGATCCCAAGTTTGTTGACAAATCCAACCCGCCGGCATGGGTCGGTATGGATGCCTGGGTGGCTGCTATTTGCTACAACACGGTTGAAGCCGCGAAAGCGAACCTGACACCGCCAAAGACATGGAAAGACCTCACCGATCCGAAATACAAAGGTCACGTGATCATGCCAAACCCGAATTCCTCGGGCACCGGCTTCCTTGACGTGTCCAGCTGGCTGCAGATGTTTGGCGAGGAAGGTGGCTGGGCCTACATGGACGGCTTGCATGCCAACATCGCCCGCTACACCCATTCCGGGTCGAAGCCATGCAAGTTGGCTGCCGCCGGCGAAATTCCGATCGGTGTGTCGTTTGCCTTCAGGGGCGCGAAATCAAAAGCCGCCGGTGCACCACTGGAAATCATCGTGCCGGATGAAGGCGTGGGCTGGGATATGGAAGCAACGGCAATCATTGCCGGCACGTCCAAGCTGGATGCCGCCAAGAAGCTGGTCGATTGGTCGATCACAAAGAAGGCCAACGAAATGTACAACACCGGCTACGCTGTGGTTGCAATGCCAGGTGTTGCCAAGCCGGTCGAGCATTTCCCTGCCAACCTTCTTGAAAAAATGATCGATTACGACTTCGAATTTGCCGCCAACAACCGGGCAGCGATCCTGAAGGAATGGGCCAAGCGCTACGATTCCAAGTCGGAACCAAAGGGCTAAACAAGCCGATTAGTTCGGTCTACACTAAAAGCATGCAGCGCATAATGCGCTGCATGTTCGGCATGTTCTTGCCGGGATGGGGAAACGGCAGCAACAATGAAAGAAGATCGCCAACCATTTTTGCGCATTCGCGATCTGCTCAAGAAATTCGGTAATTTCACCGCGTTAACGGACATCTCGCTTGATGTTTTCGAAGGCGAGTTCGTTTGCTTTCTTGGCCCGTCCGGCTGCGGCAAGACAACCTTGCTGCGTGCCATCGCCGGCCTCGATATTCAGACCGCCGGCACGATCGAGCAAGCCGGCAAGGACATTTCAGCCTTGCCGCCGTCCGAGCGTGACTTCGGCATTGTCTTTCAATCCTATGCACTGTTCCCCAACCTCACGGTTCAGCGCAACATTGCCTATGGGCTCGAGAACACCGGCTTTGCCAAGCCAGACATAACCAAACGGGTGGCTGAGCTTTTGGAGCTGGTCGGCTTGCCCGATCAGGGTCCGAAGTATCCTTCCCAGCTGTCTGGTGGACAACAGCAGCGCGTCGCTCTGGCCCGGGCGCTGGCGACCTCGCCCGGCCTGCTGCTCCTTGATGAACCGCTATCGGCGCTCGATGCAAAGGTGCGGGTGCATCTGCGCCACGAGGTCAAGATGCTGCAGGAGCGGCTTGGCGTCACGACGATCATGGTGACCCACGACCAGGAAGAGGCCCTCGCCATGGCGGACCGGATCGTCGTCATGAACCACGGGGTCATTGAACAGGTTGGAACGCCAACCGAGATATACCGTGATCCGGTCAATCTGTTCGTTGCCGACTTCATTGGTGAAATGAACCAGTTTGAAGGAACGGTGCAAAGCGGCAATAAGGTCAAGGTCGGCGACATCTCGCTTGCCAGTACATCGGTTGAGCCTGCCAATGGAGAGACCGGCATCGTGGCAATCCGACCGGAGGATATTGTACCGGTCGAGGCCGGCGACAAGACATCGC
>JABDJG010000213.1 GCA_013002595.1 Hyphomicrobiales bacterium
TTTCATGTTCGGGCCGGCGCTGAGTAGATTTACTGAAACCGGATGCATCGTCATGGTGCGTAGCCAAATTTCACCGCAAGATATAAGGGCTTGGTTAATGGGATGTTTAATTGAACAGTCAAATTGCCTTGTCCGGCGCGGCCAGTTGCCTAGATCGATCCGATTCGAACTGATCGTGCTCTAGCCAAAATGGCGTTCCTGCCAATCAAGGATCTGCGCGGCCGATAAGAATTCAACTTCCTGTACTTTGGCCCTGACTATCAGTGTCCCGTATTTGATTCACAACCGTAACGTTTTTCCATGTGTCCAGGGGCAGGCAGGCAAGCGATCGAATCAACTTGGAGTCTAGATTGCGTCATATTGGAAATTATTATACGGGTAAAACTTAGGTCACTCTCAACTAGTGCCGAATAGATAATTTTTATATTCTTTGTATTTTTACAAACTTACAATTTTCATTAAATTTTTTGGATCATTTTGAGCCAGCGTTAATTTCATAGAACTGTTCGTATTAGCCAATTCGTAACAGATTACACGCATAGTCCGAATCACGTGACCTTGCGGTGAGGGGGTCCGTCCGCGAACGGACGGCAAATCTCCACGGCTGCAGTGAGTTTGAAGGACCGGACGAATGAAGACGACGTTTCGCGTGTCGACGCGTGCGGACAAAACATACTGCGACTTGGGTGTCACGCTTGATCTGCGCGCCGCGCCGCCTCTCAAGGCAGCCCTGTTGCGCGCGCTTGACAAGCAACGGCCGTTGACCCTGGACGCCGGTTCAGTCGAGCGGCTGTCGACCGCATGCATCCAGCTGCTGGTTGCCTGCGGTATGGCATTCAAGAGCGCCGGGCTCGATCTGACGCTTAACGAACCATCGGAAATATTTAGTGCGGCTTTTGCAGATCTGGGTTTGGAGCCAGAGCTGCAACAATGGATAAATGAGGCTTGAGCATGCGAATTCTTACCGTTGATGACTCGCCCACTGTCAGCCAGATGCTGAAGGCAACACTGGTTGCAGCGGGCTATGATGTGGTCCAGGCGGAAAATGGCCAGGAAGGCCTGAAAGTCCTGAAAAAGAACGAAGTCGACCTGATCATCTCTGATGTCAACATGCAGAAAATGGGCGGCTTCGAATTCGTCACGCAAGTGCGCGAAGATCCTGACTACATGGGTTTGCCTATCCTGTTCCTGACCACCGAGGCTTCTGATGACTTCAAGCAGATTGGCCGTGATATCGGTGCGACAGGCTGGCTGGAAAAGCCGTTTGATCCAGATGAACTTTTGAAAGTGGTGCGCCGCGTCACGCATTAATGCGGGTAAAGGACCGTTGGTGGGTGATTGATGGACGATATTGAACTTTTCAAGAAGACCTTCTTTCAAGAGTGCGCAGACTTGCTGGGCAGCCTGGAAGCACAACTGGGTTCATTGCAATCGGGCGACAGGGATCCTGAACTGGTGCACGAGAGCTTCCGCGCCATCCACTCCATCAAGGGCGGCGCCGGGGCGTTCGGCTTCAGACGGCTGATCGCCTATGTGCACGTCATGGAGACGGTCTTCGACCTGATCCGCTCTGACAAACTTGAACTGAGTGATGAACTGCTCAATTCTGCCGTCAGAGCAAGCGATGTTCTTGCCGATCTGGTGCATGCGGCTGAAGTTGGCCAGGACCTTGAAGCAAATTTTGAAAGTGCCGCCGCCAACGATCTGGCGCAGGCGGCGGGTCTGGACCGTGACCAAAGTCTCTTCGATACGCTAGCGTCGCAATCATCGACGGCAACAATGTCAGCGCCGCCGGGCGCCAAGCGGCGCTGTACCATCGAGTTTCAGCCCAAATACGACATGTTGCGGCGGGCCAACGAGCCGATCCTGATCGTGCGCCAGCTCAAGGAGCTAGGCGATGTCAAGACCATGGTGGACACATCGGCGCTGCCGGCACTGGATGCCATAGATGCTACCGATGCCTATCTTGCCTGGACGTTCGAGCTGGAAACTGATGCCGGTATTGACGTGGTTCGCGAAGCTTTCGAATTTGTTGAAGATGACTGCCATCTTTCGATTACCTTCGAAGATATCGCAGATGCGGCAGAACCGGTTTTAGCAGCCTCGGCAGGCGGGGAGACGCCTGCACCCAGAGCAATTTCGACCGCCTCAATTCGCGTTGAGCTTGAGCGTGTCGACCGGCTGGTCAACCTCGTCGGCGAGATCGCCATTGGTCAGGCCATGGTGTCGCAGCAGATCGATGACGAGCTTGTCAAAACCCATCCCCGGTTGGTGCAGGAGCTGACCGCCCTCCTGGCGCACACGCACAACCTGCAGGAAAGCGTGATGGCGATCCGAGCGCAACCGGTCAAATCGATTTTCGCAAGAATGCCGCGGATTGTACGCGAGCTGTCGGATCAGACCGGTAAGGCAGTGCGCATCGAGATGGCTGGCGAGAATACCGAGATCGACAAGACCGTAATCGAGCAATTACTGGACCCGCTGACGCATATGATCCGCAATGCAGTCGATCATGGTATCGAGGCACCGCAGGACCGGCTCGCTGCCGGCAAGCCGGAAGAAGGGCTGATCCGGTTGCGCGCCGAACAGCGCGGCAGCCGCATCGTCGTTGAAATTACCGACGACGGCCGCGGCATTGACCGCGAGCGGGTGCGCCGCAAGGCGATCGACAAAAAACTGATCGCTGCCGATGCACATTTGTCGGACGAAGAGATCGACAATCTCATTTTTCTGCCGGGCTTTTCGACGGCCGATTCGATATCGGACATTTCCGGGCGTGGTGTCGGCATGGACGTGGTCAACAAGAACATCCGCAAGCTTGGCGGGCGGGTTTCGATCCGTTCGGTGCCCGGGCGTGGATCCAGTGTCATGCTGACCCTGCCATTGACCCTGGCGGTGCTTGACGGAATGGTTGTGCGTTCGGGTGACGAAACGTTTGTCATTCCGCTTACCAACATCATTGAGAGCCTATTGCTGCGCGACGACCTGGTCAATGACGTTGCGGGCTCCGGCAAAGTGCTCAAGTTCCGCAACGAATATCTGGCGCTGATCGATCTGAAACAGACATTCAATATTCCGGCACAACAGGACATGCCGAACGAGCTGGCGATCGTGGTCGAAGTTGAGGATGGCAGCCTGGTTGGCTTGGTGGTCGACGAAATCCAAGGTCAGCAACAGGTGGTTATCAAGAGCCTTGAAGAAAACTTCGATGTCATACCGGGTATTGCCGGTGCAACCATACTTGGCGATGGCGAGGTCGCGCTGATCCTCGATGCAACGGCAGTGCGCGAGCTCAATGGCCGCCGTCCAGCCAATTCTGCCAATACCGGCAAGGCGACGATGGAAAATCAGGAGATCCATCCGTGATTGATGACACTATGCAATCTGAATTCCCCGGCGTTATGGGGCAGAATCCCGATGAAAGCAGCGAAGGTGCAGCGCAGTATGTCGCCTTTGTCGTCGGTGAACAGACCTATTGCGTCGACATCATGTCGGTGCGCGAGATCCGCGCCTGGACCGGCACCACAAGCCTGCCCAATGCGGCCGAGTTCGTGCGCGGTGTCGTCAACCTGCGCGGCGTCGTCGTGCCGATCATCGACCTGAGAATACGGTTAGACCAGGGCGAGACCGACCCGACCAAGTCGCATGTTGTGGTGATCGTGATGATCGACGGCAAGCTCAACGGCATGCTGGTCGATGCCGTGTCCGACATCCTGACGATCAAGAAAACCGACATCATGCCGATCCCCGATACCGGCGGCGAAGCTGAGAACCCCTATCTGGACGGGCTGATCTCAGTGGAAGAAGACATGGTCGCAATGATCGCTCTCGATCGGCTGATCGAGAGGACCGTTGTGCATTGAACAGGGGGCGATACAGGTCAATCATGAGATGACCTATGACAAAAATCCGGCCCAAACCTAGTTGAAACAGCCGGAAATGACGAAGACAGGCAGGAGTTCTAACACTTCTGAAATACGATAATACGCTGATGAGTCACCGGCCTGTTAAATGGGTCTGTGACGTGACCTGAAGCCCCTTGGGCGGTTGTCTTGCTGACGTGCAGCCCGAACTGTGACCGTGGATACCTTCGATGAACAAAACGTTGCTCAAGCTAAAGGCTGAAGAGGTAGAAAATGCCCTTGAGCCCGGTGCGCCCGGATGGGTGGCGCCGATGAGCGACAGGGAGTTCAACTTCTTGCGGCGGGTGGTCAAGAGGCATACCGGAATTGCATTGGCGGACTACAAGCGCAACATGTTGTATCGCCGGATCTCGAAGCGAATGCGGGCACTCAATATGGATGAAGTGAAGCCGTATTGTGAACTTCTGTCGGGACCGAAGGCAGCCGGTGAAATTCCGCTGTTCATCAATGTTGTGACGACCAACAAGACCAGCTTCTTTCGCGAGGCGCATCATTTTGACCACCTGGCACGGATTGCATTGCCGACATTTATTGATGAAGCCGCCAATCGCGGCAGCAGGCGGCTGCGGATCTGGTCGGCCGGCTGCTCGTCTGGCGAAGAACCCTACTCGATTGCAATGATATTGCAGGACAGCCTCAAGGGGCTGGGGCAATGGGACGCGAAAATTCTTGCGACAGATATCGATACCAACATGGTCGAAAGCGGGCAGCAGGGGCTGTTCCCGGCTGACGCGATGAAGCCGGTTCCGGCACCATTGCGCGGCAGGTACGCCGCACCGAATTCTGGCGACAAGAGCCAGGTGCGCATGGCGACCTCGATCCGTTCTTCGATCGTTTTCAAACCACTGAATCTGTTGGAGGCCTGGCCGATGAACGGGCCGTTCGACTCTATCTTTTGCCGGAACGTGGTGATCTATTTCGACAAACCGACCCAGCGGATCCTGTTCGATCGGTACGCTGACATCATGCGGATGGGGAGTGTCCTTTACATAGGCCATTCGGAATCGCTGTACGGCATTACGGAGCGCTTCCGGGCGGTCGGCCAAAGCATCTATCAAAAGATCGCGTGAGCATGGCGGCAACAAAGGACAAACAATCATGATCCGCGTTCTGATCGTCGATGACAGCGCCCTGATGCGGCAGATTCTGCGCGAGACCTTGTCTTCGGACCCGGAAATCGAGGTGATTGGTGTGGCCAGCGATCCGCTGATTGCACGCAAGCGGATCAAACTGGACAACCCGGACGTCATAACGCTGGATGTGGAAATGCCGCGCCTTGACGGGCTGACCTTTCTGGAACGGCTGATGCGGCTGCGACCAATGCCGGTGGTGATGGTGTCGGCGCTGACGCAAAAGGGTGCCGATGTGACCTTACGGGCGCTGGATGCCGGTGCTGTCGATTTCATTGCCAAGCCAACACTTGATATCGAGCATCACTGGGAAGCTCTGAAACCGGAAGTGATCGCCAAGGTGAAGCTGGCCGCTCGCGCTTCGATCAATTCGCTGAACAGGCCGCGTTCGGTGACCGGGATCAAGCCAAGGCCGCCGCTCGTGTTCAAAGGTACGCGAACCGTTGTTGCTGTTGGTGCTTCGACCGGTGGCGTAATGGCGCTCAGTGATTTTCTCATGGATATGCCGGCTGATGCGCCACCAATTCTCATCGTGCAGCACATGCCGCCCAAGTTCACCGGCCAGCTTGCCGAGCGGCTGAACAAACAATGCAGCCCGACTGTGCTGGAGGCAACCGATGGTGTGCAGGTGCTTGAGGGACATGTCTATCTGGCACCGGGCGACCAGCATATGGTCCTGGAGCGCTCCGGTGCGCTTTACAAAGTCAAGCTTCACGATGGGCCACTGGTTGGCGGTCATCGGCCGGCAGTTGATGTGCTTTTCGATTCCGTCGCTACGGCGGCGGGCACAAATGCCATTGGTGTGTTGTTAACCGGTATGGGCAAAGACGGCGCGGTCGGCCTGCTTGCAATGCGCCAGGCCGGCGCATTCACGATTGGCCAGGACGAGGCAAGCTGTCTGATCTACGGCATGCCCAAGGCCGCAGCTAAACTAGGAGCCGTCGAGCAGCAATTGCCGCTTAGCAAGATTCCCGGGGCAATCCTGGACAGGCTTCAAAGGGAGGCTGCGTAGTGAACCATACGAGATACAGACGACAGGTCTTGTCGCTGGGAAGTCAAACGCGCGGTGTCAATGCCGGTCAGCGGCGCTATTTCGACCGGGCCGCCGGGATCACGATGGTACGGGTGTTTCAGGGCGACTATTATGCTACGTCGAACCCGAATGAAGCCCTTACGACGACATTGGGTTCTTGTATTGCGGTTTGCATGCGTGACCCGATCATCCGGTTCGGCGGTATGAACCACTTCGTCCTGCCGGCGCCCAGCAGAAATCGTGAGGACGCTGCATCGCTGGCTATGCGTTATGGCAGTTTTGCAATCGAGCAACTGATTAATGTCATTTTGGGCGAGGGCGGTCAGCGCCAACGCCTGGAGGTCAAGATATTTGGCGGTGCAAATATCATCAAAGGCATGGGCGCTGTCGGATTTCACAATGCTGATTTCGTCGAAGAATATATGGACCGTGAACGGATGAAGGTTGTGGCCGAACATCTGCGCGGGTCGGTGCCGCGCAAGATACGGTACTGGCCGGCCACCGGGCTGGTGCAAATGCGCGAATTACAGAGCAAGACTGCTGCGGAAATCTTCGATCAGGAAGCCCGATTGCAGGCAGGCACGATCGAGACCGGCAAAGTGGAATTGTTTCGTTAACGATTTGCAAACCGTCTTTCTTAAACGGCGGAGTGACCGTCGGGAATGTTCACTTTTGGGTCATCCATAGATGCTAGTTTTCGGCGTGTATGGGCCGCAAAATCGACGCCGGCGGGCCCGATCTAGGAGACAGGGGCGATGAACGCTATGACAGAAGCCGAAATAAAGCTTCAAGCGATGGAAACCGAGCTGGCTGCGGCGCGGCAAGCGGCTGCAACATCACAGCAAGAAGTGCGCGAGTTGACTGACCAGTTGCATGGCGTCAATGACGAAATCGCACGACTCAATCGCGAACTGCAGGAAAATTTCGCCAAGATGCGCGATTTTCAGGACGAACTGTCCAAGAGCAGCAAGCTTTCGGAACTTGGCCGCCTGACGGCTACCATCGCGCATGACATTCGCAATCCACTAGGGTCAATTAGAACATCATCGTTTATTCTGACCCGCCAATTGAAAGATGGTCCCGAAGCTGCATTGAAACCGCTTGAGCGCATCAAGAAGGGTGTCGACCGGTGCGACGTGATCATCAATGAGTTGCTTGATTATGCGCGCAGCAAGACGTTGCAGCTTGAAACAGTCAGTTTCGATTCCTGGCTGCTGCAAACCATCAACGAACACAAAGGGGATGCCATCCAGGCGGCGCTGGTAGAGTGTAATCTGGGATTGGCAGATACCGAGGTCGATTTTGACCCGAGCCGCATGGATCGCGCATTCGTCAATCTGATGTCGAACGCTGTAGAGGCGATGGTCGGCAAAGAGGGCTCACTGCTCGAAAATCCGACGCAGAATCCGAAAATAGTGATCACGACGCGGCAAACGGACCGCGGGATTGAAGTTTCTGTTACTGACAACGGACCGGGCATCTCGGATGAAGACATGGAGAAAGTCTTCACGCCGTTGTTTACGACCAAGAGCTTTGGCGTTGGCCTTGGCTTGTCGGCAGTCCAGAAGATTTTTGAAGAGCATGGCGGGGGTCTGGAGGTCACCAGTACACCAGGCAACGGTGCAACGTTCACCGGCTGGTTCCCGCAAAAACAAGCTCAAAATGTAGCGGCCTGACCGCTGGTTCAACAATTTCGGCGCGCTGCGCGTTAGGTGGAAAGTCTACAGTAAAATGAGTTCGGAAGATCAAGCTGCATCGTCATCGGTCCTGCATCGCACCAGCATTCGCATTCTCGTCATCGACGATGATGTAGATGCGGCAACCGGCGTTGCCGAGTTGCTTGAAATGGAAGGCCACACGGTAGCTGTCGCGCATGATGGCGCCGGCGCGCTCCAGTCGGCGATGTTGCTGCTGCCCGAGATTGCCCTGATCGATCTTCGCTTGAAGGGCGAATGGGGTCTTGATGTCATGCACACGCTGCGTGGCCAGTTTCCCAACACCATCAACATCATCATGACCGGTGAATCCGATTCCAACACCGTCGTCAAAGCACTGCGTCAGGGCATCTATGATTACCTCATGAAACCGTTCGAACCCGATCAGATGATCGAAGTTATCGAGCGGGCTGCCGAGAAAATCCGGCTGCAGGACGAACAGCAACTGATGGTCGACAATCTGGCCGTCGGCAAGAAACGGGCTCAGTTGGCCAGCCGTTCGAAATCGGCATATCTGTCCCGTCTGGCCAGTCAAATGGACCGCCAATTCGGCGAGGTTGCCAAGCTGTCCAAGTTGATGGCCGAACAGCAGGCCGGGTCCGACATCGATGCAGATTTCAAGAAAATCGCCGAGAGCGTATCGGTCAATCATCGGCAATTGGCGCGGGTTGCGATGTGGATCAGCGAGCTTGATCAGCTGGAAGCAGGCTCCATGAAAGCCAGCATCGAACCGTTCAATCTGGAAGAAATCACTCAAAAGGTTCTGAAAGCCTTCCAGCAGTCAATTTCGGCAAAACAATTGAAGGTGTCGGTGAACTGTTCGCCGGAGCTTCCCGAGCTGAACAGCGATCCGGAATATTTCGCGCGGCTGCTTGGTCATCTGATCTCCAATGCCGTCAAATTTACCAACCCTTCCGGCTCGGTTGAAATTGCCGCATCGGTTCTGGAATCGGGCGATTTGCGCCTTGATGTTATCGATGATGGCGTCGGTTTTCTGCCGAACCGCAGGGAACGCGCCCGGACCGCATTTACCCAGCTTGGCAACGCACCTGAACCAGACCCGCACGGTGTCGGCCTTGGCCTCACCCTGGCGGACAAACTGACCGCATTGCTTGGCGGCCAGCTGAGCATTGAGACCAGCCCTGGCCAGGGTTGCCGGGTTCAAATGCGCTTTTCCAAGGACATCATCGGCAGCACAGAGGCTGTTGCAGCCAGCGCCTGATGGCATTGTCATTTCGCCCGCAAACAGCATGATGACCGCTCCGGCGCGCGGTCGTATACATTCTTTACGGTGGATCTTATAGCCGTGCGGCGAGGCGCTTTGTCAAACACCATTGCCAATCCAAATCTGGCCGATGAAACAACAAGCTACGTTGATCAAGCGGCAATCTGATTGCCGATATTGCTCAACACGCCAAGCAGCTCGCGGGTCGATGGGCTGAGTTCGCCAGCGGCATTGCTGTTGCCAGGGTTGCGATAGTTCTCAGGGATATAATCCCTGTCTGCGGTCTCCTTGATTTGCCTGTTCATCTGTCTGGTCCAAATAAGTAAAGCGTTTAACTTGGACACAGAATACTTCAGGCAACCTCAGACCGCTGTGCAGTTTGTCACATGCCGCGCTAAAGCGAATTTTGTCCTAAAAACGGATTATTCCAGTCGTGAGCAGATAGACCAGCGTCGGCAGGGTGAATGCTGAAATGATCGTGGTGATCAAGATGCTGCTCGAGGCACCCTCAACGTAGCGTTTGTACTGGCTGGCCAGGATGAAGGCGTTGGTGGCAGTCGGCAGGGCGGCCATCATCAGAGCAACGCTGAACCACAAAGGACTGGTCCCGCCCATCATGGTCAGCAGGGCAAAGACCAGGGCTGGATGAATGAACAGTTTCATGATGACGATGAACGGCAGTTCCGGGCCGATGCCGGCCAGGCGGCGCATGCCGAGGGTGACGCCGAGAGCGAAAAGCGCTGACGGAGCGGCCGCCCTGGAGATCATCTGCAGGAAACTGTCGATCAGGACCGGCGGACTGAATTTCAATGCAGAGGCCAGAACACCAAGAATGGTTGCGATGATGAAGGGGTGGGTGAAGACCGATTGCATTACTTCCAGGAGCACCGTGCCGGGGCTCTTGCGGGGCCGGTCCTCGCCGCGCCCCAGTGTTGCCAGCAGCGGTGTCAGCGTGAACTGCAGGGTGCAATCGAAGCAAAAGATCAGCGCGGCCGGCACGGCAGCTTCCCGGCCGAAGAAGGCAACCGCCAACGGCAGCCCCATGTAGCCGACATTACCGAAGCTGGCCGAGGTGCCCTGGATCGCAGCTGCGGTAATCCTGGTGCGCAGGATGAACACCGAGATGATAAACGGCACGATGAAGGTGAGGTAGGTTGCAAGCGAGGTCGCCAGTACGAATGGCCAGTCGATCAGCTTGTCGAACGGTGTCGCTGAGACCGTCAGAAAGATCATCGCCGGCAAGGCGAAATAGACGATCAGGATGTTGAGCCAGGCAAGACCGTCTTCGGGCAACCGGAAGACTTTGGCGGCTATGAAGCCGGCCACGATCAGGCCAAAAAACGGCAATGCCAGATTGAGGATTGTCAGCATGGCGGCGTTTCTAGCCCGCCGCCCGGCATCGTCAAAGCCCTATCCTTCCTGATGGAAAATTGGCCCCTGATGAGCCGGCTTTACGCGTGCATGCGTTGCCGGACGATGAATGGGTGAAGGCGCAAAAGAGCTTCAAGATGCTCGACAATGCATACCTGAAACTTGCCGGCAGCGATGTTGCCAAGATGGACCGCGAGTTCATGTACTTCGGCCACAATGCGCTGAAGGCCTGAGGGTTTGATCCCACAACCCTCCTCCCACAGAGGGGAGAAGGAAAAATCGCACCGGCCAGCCTTGAGCGCGGCCAAGGGATGGGCCATATCTTGGCGCAATCCGAATCCTTGCCCCCAGAAAGGTCAGCCGACATGATTTTCAACAGCCCTGATGATGCCCAATCCGCCAACAACGATGCGCTTGGTGATTTGCCGGAATGGGACTTGGCGGACCTTTATCCCGGGCCGAAGTCGGATGCGTTCTCGGGCGACGTGGCCAGGGCGGCGGCAGACAGCAAAGCGTTTGCGGACAAATGGCGCGGCAATCTTTCCACCGCGGCTGAAGCCGGCAATCTGGCCGAAGCGATCGGTGAGTTCGAGGTGCTGAGCGATCTGCTCGGCCGGGTCGGCTCGTTCGCCATGCTGCATTATGTCGGTGACACGACCGATCCCGAGCGCGGCAAGTTCTTCGGCGATGTGCAACAGCAGCTGACCGATATCTCGACCGGGCTGTTGTTCTTTGAGCTGGAGTTCAACAAGATCGACGATGCCGTCATGGCCGAAGCGCTCAAGGATGCCGGCCTCGCGCACTACAAGCCGTGGATCGATGATCTCAGAAAAGAAAAGCCCTATCAGCTGGATGACAAGATCGAAGAGCTGTTTCATAAAAAGTCACTGACTGGCCGCGGCGCCTTCAACCGGTTGTTCGATGAGACCATGGCCTCGCTGGAGTTCGAGGTGGATGGCGAGAAGCTGCCGCTGGAATCGACGCTCAACCTGATGACCAGCACCGATGCCGGCCAGCGCCAGGCCGGCGCCGAGGCATTGGCAAAAGTCTTCAAGGAAAACATCCGGCTGTTCACCCTGATTACCAACACGCTGGCCAAGGACAAGGAGATTTCCGATCGCTGGCGCGGGTTTGAGGATATCGCCGACAGCCGGCACCTGGCCAACCGGGTCGAGCGCGAGGTGGTCGATGCGCTGATCGAGGCGGTCAGGGCGGCCTATCCGCGGCTGTCGCACCGCTATTATACAATGAAGGCCAGGTGGATGGGCATGGACAAGCTCAACCACTGGGACCGCAACGCGCCGCTGCCCGATGAAGACACAACGCCGGTGCCGTGGGACAAGGCACAATCGATGGTGCTCGATGCCTATGGCGGGTTTGCCCCGGAGATGGCCGATATCGCCAGCAAGTTCTTTGATGGCCGGTGGATCGATGCCCCGGTGCGGCCGGGCAAGTCGCCGGGCGCCTTTGCCCATCCAACGGTGCCGTCCGCGCATCCTTATGTGCTGGTCAACTACCAGGGCAAGACGCGCGATGTGATGACGCTGGCGCATGAGCTGGGCCATGGCGTGCATCAGGTGCTGGCGGCCGGCCAGGGCCCGCTGATGGCGCAAACCCCGCTCACCCTGGCCGAGACGGCAAGCGTCTTCGGCGAGATGCTGACGTTCCGGGCGATCCTCGATGGCGAGAGCGACCCGGCAAAGCGCAAGGCGCTGCTCGCCTCAAAGGTCGAAGACATGCTCAACACGGTGGTGCGCCAGATCGCGTTCTACTGCTTTGAACGCAAGGTCCACACCGAACGCCGCGACGGTGAGCTGACCGCTGAGCGGCTCGGTGAAATCTGGATGGAGATCCAGCACGAAAGCCTTGGCGATGCGATCGCGTTCAGGGAGGGTTACGAGACCTTCTGGGCCTACATCCCGCACTTCATCCATTCGCCGTTCTACGTCTATGCCTATGCCTTCGGCGATTGCCTGGTGAATTCGCTCTATGCCCGTTACCAGCAGGCCGAGACCGGTTTTGCCGAGAAGTATTTCGAGCTGCTGAAGGCCGGCGGCTCCAAGCACCACAGCGAATTGCTGAAGCCCTTTGATCTCGATGCCAGCGACCCGGCCTTCTGGCAAATGGGGCTCGGGATGATCGAAGGCATGATCGATGAGATCGAGGCGCTGGAGGGGTAGGGGCGTCGCTTAGTTGGAAACAACCAACCTGAGATGGCTGCCTTTGGGGGCTTCGGCCTCAGGCTCCGCAGGCTCAAGTTCGCCCAAGTAGTTCAAGTCGACGTGCTCTCTGT
>JABDJG010000214.1 GCA_013002595.1 Hyphomicrobiales bacterium
CCGATGGGCTTTTGACCGTTGGCCCTGACAGCGCCGGGGCCGTGCCCGGGCCTGCCTGTTATGGCCGCGGCGGCGTTCAGCCGACCTTGTCGGACGCCAATCTGGTGCTCGGTCGTTTGCCGGATGAACTTGTCGGTGGCGGTATGGCGCTTGATGAAGGGGCCGCCCGGGCGTCAATTGAACCGGTAGCCCGCACATTGGGTGTGAGCATCGAACAGGCCGCGATGAGCATTGCCCGGATAGTTACGTCCAACATGGTGCGGGCGATCCGGCTTGTGTCGATCGAACGTGGCCATGACCCGCGCGAGTTTGCGCTAATGCCGTTCGGCGGGGCCGGCGGTTTGCATGCCTTTGAAGTAGCGCGTGAGATGGGTATCGGGCAAATGCTGGTGCCGCTGGCGCCGGGCATCTTGTGCGCCGAAGGGCTGGTTGTCTCGGATCTGAAGGAGGATTTCGTTGCGACCTGCCGGACCCCTGTGAGCGGCGACCTCTCGGTGGTCAGGCGTGGACTTGAGCACCTCGCCACCGAGGCTGATGCCTGGTTCGAACGTGAAGGAATTTTGAAGGATAGCCGGCACATCAGCCTTGTTGCCGATATGCGTTACATCGGACAAAACTATGAACTGGGCGTGGCCGTGCCCGGTGACGGATTACCTGAGCTGCCGGCGCAGGATAAATTGCACCAGATGTTCTTTGAGGAGCATCGGCGGGCCTATGGTCATTTTGACCCTGACGCGCCGGTTGAGGTGATTAACTTGAGATTGGGTGCGGTCGGCCGGCTGCAGCGGTTTGAGGTGGCTGTCCAGAAAGGCAAGACAGCGGGTACACAGATGGGCAGCCGGACCATCTGGTTTGATGAGGCAGGTGGTGTCGAGAGCCTGGTGTGGCATCGCGATGCGTTGGCGCCAGGTACAGTGGTGCCCGGGCCTGCAGTCATCGAGCAGTTCGATGCAACGACACTGGTGCCGCCCGGTGCCACGGCGACGATCGATGTGACAGGCAACATGCTGATCGGATTGAGCTGATGAGTGCACTTGATCCCGTCACACTGCAGATCATCTGGAACAATCTGCGCTCGATTGCCGATGAGTGTTTCGTATCCCTGATGCGAAGTGCATTTTCGACCAATATCAAGGAGCGGCATGACCACTCGACCGCAATCACCGATGCCACAGGCCGGCTGATTGCCCAGGCCGAACTTGCATTGCCGATCCACATCGCCTCGATGACCGGCCTTATGCAGGCGTTGCTCGAGCGATATGGCGATGACATTAATGAGGGTGATCTGTTCGTTGCCAACGATCCGCATGTCGCAGGCGGTACGCATCTGCCTGATATCAATATGGCGATGCCGGTGTTTCATGATGGCGAACTGATCGGGTTTGCCTGCAATATCGCACACCATGCCGATGTCGGCGGAGCGGCACGCGGGTCCATGTCGGGCGGGTTGTTCGAAATCTGGCAGGAGGGCCTGCGCATCCCGGTCGTTAAGCTGATGTCGAAGGGTGAACTCAACAACGAGATTTTCGACATCCTCTTGCTCAATATGAGATTGCGTGAGGAACGCAAAGGCGACCTTAATGCACAGATCGCCGCCTGCCGGCTTGGCGTTTCGCGGATGGGCGAACTGCTGGCGCGGTACTCGGCCGGCGTGATCGAACGGTCCTTTGATGAGATCATCGCAAGGTCATGCGCCCGTTTGCAGTTGGCGATTGCCGACTTGCCGGATGGCGTCTTTGAGTTCGAGGATGTGATGGACGATGATGGAATTGCAGCGGTTGATATTGCGATCAGGCTTTGCATCACGAAATCAGGCCAGCACATCCTGTTTGATTTTGCAGGGACCGACGATCAGGTGCCCGGCAACATCAACCTGACCTTCAATGCGGTCCAGTCTGCGGTGTTCTATGCCCTCAAGGCGCTACTTGACCCTGACCTGCCAAACAATCAGGGGGTGTTCGAGGCGGTTGAGATCAAGGCCCCTTTGGGATCTATCGTCCACTGCCAGCCGCCAGCGCCGGTGGCGCTGCGGGCAAACACCTGCCAGCGGGTGGTTGATGTCGTTTTCGGGGCGTTGGCCGATGCTTTGCCGGACCGGGTCATTGCTGCAGCAAATGGTTCCAATACAAGTGCGGTGTTTGCAGGCACGGATCCGGTCAGCGGCACTGGCTATGTTTATCTTGAGACACTTGGCGGCGGCATGGGCGGACGGGCCCGCAAAGACGGTAAGGATGGCGTCCAGGTCAACATCACAAATACGTCAAATCTGCCGGTCGAGGCGATCGAAACGGAGTACCCATTGAGGGTTCTGGAATATGCGCTGGTTGAAGATTCCGGCGGCGCTGGGCGCCAGCGCGGCGGCATGGGGTTGCGCCGGGTCGTCCAGTCGGTCGGCCATACCTGTGAGTTCTCAGGCGTCGGTGAACGTTTTAGCCATCAACCCTGGGGTGTATTTGGCGGAAAACCGGGAAAATGCGGTCGGTTCTTGAAACTGATGGAGGATGGATCACACGTCAGGCTTGCCAACAAGGCAAGCAATGTGCCGCTGGAACCGGCGCAGGCGATCATCATGGAAACACCCGGCGCCGGTGGCTATGGACCGCCGGAAGAGCGTGAACAAGAAGCCATTGAGGAAGATCGCAGAAGTGGTAAGTTCTCTTTGGGTTTCTTTAATCATATCTAACGATTGATAGTGGAAAGAAATTCTTCAGTAGCGAGTAACCCATATGATGCGCACTGGCCGTAGTACGGTTAGGACAAATTTGGTGGAACCGTATACCAAAGGAAAATGACATGAACTGGATTTCACGAATTGCAGCTGGCCTGATGGCGCTAAGCTTTGCGACAGTTATGGCAAATGCCGCTGAAATCAACTGGGATATGGCAAACGAATATAATGACACCTCCATACATGCCGAAGGTGACAAGGTGTTTGCCAAGGCGCTGGAAGAAAATTCCGGCGGTAAAATCAAGATTACACATCATTTCGGTGGATCGATCGGTTTCAAATCGAAGGATCAACTGGATGCAGTAGGCGATGGCGCGCTGCCGATCGCGGATACCTATGTCGGCCCGCTCGGCGGCATCAATCCGATGTTCCTGCTGCCGTCCCTGCCGTTCCAGGCCGCGAC
>JABDJG010000227.1 GCA_013002595.1 Hyphomicrobiales bacterium
CCGTGAGCTCAAGGCCAAGTATCAAAGCCTGATCGACGCAGGAAAACCGGCTAAAGTCGCCATAACCGCAATCATGCGAAGGCTGATAACCATCGCAAACGCCCTCATTCGCGATCAGCGAAAATGGACCGAAATCAACCCTTGATCACAACGGATACTCTAGTGTTTGCATGGCAGCGAAACTACCATAAACCAACAATCAGACAATCGCGAGGATCAGTTGATGAGCGACACGGAATTTACCGCCGTAACAACCTGCATGTTCGATGCCTACGGCACGTTGTTCGACGTCCATGCGCCGGTTGCCAGGGTTGCCGCCAGGATCGGTGAGAATGCCGATGCGGTCTCTAGGCTGTGGCGCCAGAAACAGCTTGAATACACCTGGCTGCGCAGCCTGATGGGCGAACATGTCGTGTTCTGGCAGGTCACCGGCGAAGCGCTCGATTACGCCCTTGCCGCCCACGGCATCGACGACCGGCCACTGCGTGAAGAACTGATGGACCTTTATCTGACCCTGGATGCCTACCCCGATGCCCGCCAGGCGCTGGCCGATCTCAAGGCGGCAGGCTTCACCACCGGCATCCTGTCGAACGGCAGCCCCGGCATGCTCAATGCAGCGGTCAAATCATCAGGGCTGGCCGATCATCTCGATTACGTGCTCTCGGTCGAGGACGTCGGTATCTTCAAGCCGGACAACCGGGTCTACCAGATGGTCATCGACTGCGGCTCGGCCCGGGCGGCTGGTGATGTCTGCTTTGTTTCGGCCAACACCTGGGATGCCCAGGCAGCTGCCAACTTCGGCTTCCAGGTTGCCCGCATCAACCGGTTCGGCCTAGCCGATGAGAACATCCCGGGCCGGCCCAAACGCCTGCTCGGATTACTAAACGAGCTGCCCGGCGCCCTGGCTGCTAAAAACTGATCGTCGGCACCTGATGGCAAAAACCGACACCAGGCTGATCACCTTTGCCATCTCGCATTATTGCGAGAAGGCAAGATGGGCGCTCGACTGGTATGGCATCGACTACACCGAGATCGGCTGGCCGCCCGGCATTCATCGCATCCTGGCCAAACGCGCCGGCGCCAAAGGCGGCTCGGTACCCCTCCTTTTGACCGGCGATGAGGTCATCGAGGGCAGCGATGCCATCATCGATTGGGCCGCGGCCAATGCGACCGGCGCAAAGCCGGATTTGTGCCCGGCTGATCGCTCGGCGGCGATCAGACAAACCGAGAACCGGCTCGACAAGCTGGCCGGCGTCAACGTCCGCCGCTTCGTTTACTCCCATGTCATGCCGGACAAGGCGCATTACGTGAAGCCGATGCTGTTCGCCAACACCGGTTTTGTTCACCGCTTAGCCGGCTACCTGATGTGGCCGGCCTGCATAAGGCTGATCGTCAAGGGCTACAAACTGAACAGCCATTCGGCCGCTGAAAGCCTTGCGATCCTTGAGGTCGAATTTGCCTGGCTGGAAGAAAACCTCCGTCCCGGCCATGGCTACCTTGCCGGTGACACATTCACCCGCGCCGATCTGACCGCCGCCAGCCTCTTAGCGCCGTTTGCCAGACCCGCTGAGATGCCGATCTACCATGATGCCCAGTACCCGGACGATCTGATGCGCACGCTCGATGCCTGGAAAAACCGCCCGGTCATGAAGTGGGTGCGCCAGATCTACCGCGACCATCGGTATTAGACCGGTTCAAAGTCATATTGAATCGCTCTGGCCCTGCATTTTTTCCCTCTCCCCCAACCCCGTCTGTTTCCCGAGGGCTTGACCCTGGGGGCCAAGAACCCAAGGGGACAAAGTCGCAGATTCGGCTGGCCAGGCAGGAAATGCACACTCCAGACCATCAGCACTTCCCGTGTTGAAGATTGGATCCTCGGGCCAAGCCCGAGGAAGGCAGGTTTGGCTGGTGTACTCCTTTACCTGCCCGCAAACGCCCGCACCGCTTCGCCATAGGCCTCGAACAGTTTCACCGAGTCCGGGTTCTCGGCCGCCTTGTATTCGGGATGCCACTGCACGCCGAGCGCAAAGTTTTCCGCATCATCGATTGACACCGCCTCGATGACGCCGTCCGGCGCTGTTGCTTCGATGGTCAGGCCATCGGCCAGCCGCGCTATGCCCTGCCGGTGCACCGTGTTGACCATGATCCGAGTCGCACCCATCACCTGATGCAGCGGCCCGCCTTGACGGATGTCGATCGCATGAACCGGGCCGTAGCGCACATCGATGTCATCGCTCTCGGGCGCGCGGTGATCGAGCCGGCCCTCGGTGTCCTGCAACTCGGCCGCCAGGGTACCGCCATAGACCACGTTCAGCTCCTGAAACCCCCGGCAGATACACAACAGCGGCATTTTGCGGTCAAGCACATGCCGGATCAGCCTTAGCGTCGTGGAATCGCGGTGGTGATCATACGGCTCATGGGCGACCGTCGGCTCTTCACCGAAATGCGGCGGGTGCACGTTCGACGTCGCACCGGTCATGATCACGCCGTCCAGGCCGTCAAGCACCGCATCGATGTCATGATCCTCACCCAGCGAGGGAACCATCACCGGCGCGCAGCCGGCTACGTCGTGCACCGCCCTGAGGTACTTGTCGCCGATCGAATGATAGAGCTGGTCGTCCTTTTCAAAGACATCGGACGGCAGCCCGACCAGCGGTTTTGATTGGACTGGCAATTACCCACTCCCGATTTTCGCCAAAACGAGGCAAATTCGCCTCTATCGTGCATCATAACTCCGTGTGCCGATAGCACCATCAGACGGAATCCGCCAGACTGGGCTGGCCGATTGCCTCAACAGCATGTTGAGTTTCTTGTGAAGTTGCGCTTTATTAGCCCACCGATTGGTCGCAGCTATCCCTCGAGGCTGGCAGCGGCCAATCTCGGTTATTGCAATTTGCCGGATCGGACAGCTCCTTTCAAAGGGCGCGGCGCCCGGCAAAATCAACGAGGGAGTAACTCTATGGATCGTCGTTCATTCATCAAAAAGGCCGGTGTGGCCGGTGCCGCAGGCGCAACAGCGCTTGCAGCTCCAGCGGTTGCACAGGAACGCAAGGACATGGCCATCGTCGCGACATGGCCGCGTGACTTCCCGGGCCTTGGCACCGGCGCACAGCGTCTGGCTGCACGGATTGACGAACTCAGCGAAGGCCGCATCAAGGTGCAGTATTTCGCAGCCGGCGAACGTGTTGGCGCATTTGACTCATTTGACGAAGTGGCCGGCGGCAACGCCCAGGCCTATCACGCTGCCGATTACTACTGGAAAGGCAAGCATCCCGGCTGGGCCTACTTCACGTCGGTGCCGTTCGGCCTGACCCACAACGAGCATAATGCCTGGATCCAGCACATGGGCGGCCAGGCATTGTGGGACAAACTGGCCGGCGAATTCGGCCTCAAGTGCCTGATGTCCGGTTCAACCGGTGTCCAGATGGGCGGCTGGTTCAACAAGGAAATCGAAAGCGCTGACGACCTGAAAGGTCTGAAGATGCGTATCCCGGGCCTCGGCGGCGACGTCATGGCCAAGCTGGGTGCATCGCCGGTCTCGCTGCCGGGCGGCCAGATCTATGAAAACCTTGTCTCCGGTGCGATCGACGCCACCGAGTGGGTTGGCCCGTGGAACGACTACTTCATGAAGTTCTACGAAGCCGCCAAATACTACTACTACCCGGGCATGCACGAAGCCGGCTCGACACTGGCACTCGGCATGAACGCGTCATGGTGGGGTTCGCTGTCAAAGAACGATCAGGCGCTTATTGAAGCGGCGTGCGGTGAAGAGCACACCTATTCGATGGCGGAATACAATGCCAACAACGGTACCTTCCTGACCAAGCTCATCAAGGAACACGGCGTCAAATTGCGCGAGTTCAGCGATGAGATCTACGACAGCTTCGGTGAAGCGGCCGAAGAAGTCTTTGCCGAAACCGTTGCGCACAGCCCGCTGTCCAAGGAAATTCACGAAAGCTTTGCCGCAGCGCGTGCAGATGTCGGCGGCTGGATGAAACTTTCCGAAGGTGCCTACTACGCTCAGCGCAACCGCGTTCTGGGTCTGTAGGCAGCAATACGATCGCTTTGATCATCAGGGGCGGGGTAACATGATTACCCCGTCCCACTATCGAGAGTAACTAAAGAGCATGTCGGCGATCCGGGAGGGAGACGCCGTGGCCGGGGACTTGGGCGGCTACGCGTATACGAGCAATGTTTTGGCTTGCCGGGCCTTTGCCTGGACCATCGTCATCGCAACGCTCGTCTTCATTTTGAACAATTACCTCACATTGTGGTGGGACTGGCCCGGCGCACGCTCTGTTTCGACCGGCAATGCCGGCGCGCTTGGATGGCTGCAGCTGTTCAGTTATGCCGGCTGCGCCATTGCCGCTGTTTTTCACGTCCACCGCAACAAGACGCGAAGTTTGCGCGCAGACGCCGCAGCAATCTATCGCATCAGCGCCTATATCATCCGCGGCGCCTTCTGGATGGTCGTCATCGTCGGGCTTGCCGATATGATCCTGTCGTTCCTGCGGGTCGAGGGCCTGCTGCCCGACCTGGTCGGCGAAAAGATGGCCAAGGATCTCGGGCGTTCGTCCTATCGCGGCCTTTATGTGCATGTGCCGCTGATCTGCCTGTCGTTCGTTGTCGCTGCCTTCACCAGGACGCTCGGCTTTACCTGGCTGGCGCTGCTGGTGGTGATCGCCGAATTGCAGATTGTCATCTCGCGCTTCATCTTTTCCTACGAGCAGGCCTTCATGGGCGACATCGTGCGCTTCTGGTATGCCGGCCTGTTCCTGTTCGCCAGCGCCTATACGCTGACCGAGGAAGGCCATGTCCGGGTCGATGTGCTCTATGCCGGCTTCAAGGGCAAGACCAAGGGCCTGGTCAACGCCTTCGGATCGATCCTGCTCGGCGCATCGCTGTGTTACGTCGTTTTGTGGCTCGGCATGGGCTCCAAGTCGAGCATCATCAACGCGCCAATTCTAGCCTATGAAGTCACCCAGCAGGGCTTTGGCATGTACGTCAAATACCTGATGGCCGCTTTCCTGGCGATCTTCGCCGTATCGATGATGATCCAGTTCGCTGGATACTTTCTTGAAGGGATTGCCGATTACCGCGGCGATCCCGATAAACGCAAACTGGACAGTGAGCCGGCACCGCACTAGCGGCCGGTTGAGTCAAGCGAACGAGAGGTTAGGCGTTAGGCATGGAGTTGTTCTTTCTGGCAATGCTGGTCGTGGTCATGGCCTCAGCGCTTGGCTCGGGTTATCCGGTCGCCTTTGCCCTGCCCGGTGCAGCAATCCTGACGATTTCCGCCGCGGCGCTGACAGGTTACCTGTTTGCCGGCGACCCGTCCGCCTACTTCAGCCATGGCGGCCCGGTGCAATGGCTCACCGCCGGCGTGACCAATTTCCGCGGCGTTTACTGGGAGGTTGAGCGAGATACGCTCATCGCCATCCCATTGTTCGTGTTCATGGGCATCATGCTGCAGCGCTCCAAGATCGCTGAGGACCTCCTCGTCACCATGGCCCAGCTGTTCGGCGCCGTGCCTGGCGGTCTGGGTATTTCGGTCGTCTTCGTTGGCGCTCTCCTGGCCGCCACCACCGGCATCGTCGGCGCGACCGTTGTCGCCATGGGGCTGATTTCGCTGCCGGCCATGCTGCGCAACAACTATTCCCATCCGCTGGCGACCGGCACCATTGCGGCGTCGGGCACCCTTGGCCAGATCATCCCGCCGTCGATCGTGCTGATCATTCTGGCCGACCAGTTGGCCAGCGCCGTAGATCAGGCCGACACCGCCCGCAAGGCGCTTTACAAGACCGCAACAGGCGAGTTCGGCATGCCCTCGGAGTTCGGCGTCAGTTCGACCAGCGCCGGCGACATGTTCCTGGGCGCCTTCGTTCCCGGCCTCGTCCTGGTCGGCATCTACATGGTCTACATCCTTGGCTTTTCCCTGCTGCGTCCCAAGTCGGCGCCCGCCGTGCCGATGCTCGGTGCCTATGACCGCAAGTTTGCCGCCAAGGTGTTGCTCATCCTGATCCCGCCGCTGACCCTGATCTTCCTAGTACTCGGCTCGATCATCGCCGGTATCGCAACCGTCAACCAGGCCGGCGCCATCGGCGCGGTCGGCGCCCTGGTCATGGCCGGCTACCGTTTGTACGAGGGCCGCAAGGACGCCTTCTACCCGGCGCTTCTGGCCATCGCTTCACTGATCGCGATCTGGATTCTGTCGAGCGTCTATTACATCAACATCAAGAACGTGCGCACCAGCACCGATGTGTTCGCGGTCACCATGGCGCTGATCGCCACGGCCACGTTCCTCATCGCCATTGCCTGGAGCGGCTGGCGCGCCTTCAAGGTCGAGGACACGCTGCGCGGGGTCATGGTCGAGACCGCCAAGACGACATCGCTGGTGTTCATCATCCTGCTCGGCGCCGCCATGTTGACCGCCGCGTTCCGCGCCTTCGGCGGTGAAGAGCTCGTCAAGGACTTCCTGACCGGCCTGCCCGGCGGCTTCTGGACCCAGTTCATCATCGTCATGGGCGTCATCTTCGTGCTCGGCTTCTTCCTCGACTTCATCGAGATCGCCGTCGTCGTGGTGCCGATCGTGGCGCCGATCCTACTGCTCGACCCGTCCGCCAACGTTACCGCCGTGTGGCTCGGCGTGATGATCGGCCTCAACATCCAGACCTCGTTCTTGACCCCGCCGTTCGGCTTTGCGCTGTTCTACCTGCGCGGCGTCGCACCCGCCGTGGTCAAGACGATATCCATGTACAAGGGCGTCATCGCCTTCATCGCGCTGCAGCTCATCGCGCTCGGCATCGTCGGCCTCAACCCGGCCCTGGTCAACTATCTGCCGACCCGCCTGTCCTATACGGCCGACACCGCGCCGCCGCCGCTCAACCCGCGGCTGCAATATTGCATCGAGAAGTACGTCTTTGAGCAGTTCAACGAGAACGGCGCCGCCATCCGCTCAACCATTGCCGATGCCCGCACGCTCAACGTGAGCTATCTGCCCAAGAAGCTGAAGGCAAAGATCACCGAAAGTTTCGACGACGCCGATGCCACCTTCGATGCCCTTAAGGCAACCTTTGCCGCTGAAGCGGCAATGAACAAGGCGGCAGAAACCTACGCACCGCTGCATCATCAGGTCCGCAA
>JABDJG010000249.1 GCA_013002595.1 Hyphomicrobiales bacterium
GGAAAAAGGCGTCATCATCCCACTGTTTTCACCGCCCAAGGGGCTCTCGCCGGCCGCCGTCAGCTTTGTCCATTTCATGGCCCTGAAGTCGGCGGGGCGTGGCGCCTCCAAGGCCCTGATTGCCGCCCTGTTGTCGCTTGCTGTAAAGCGGCGGATCCGCCTTTCCGAACTAGACGATGAAGTAACCGTAGAGCGTGTCGAGCACCGCAACGACGATCTGCCGGCTGGTGAGCGCGTTCTGCACGAAGAGCTGTTCAAGAACGGTGCCCAATTCACGTTCAACGAGGCCAATGCGACGTCATTCGCTGTGGCCAGACGAAACTTTCAAAAGGCGATCCTCAATGAGCATCGCGACGTTCATTTCAAGGACAACGCCGGGCATTTCTGGCTGGCCATGGCAATCGGTGCTGCCGGGATCGCGGCGTTTTTCGTCCTGCAAAGCCCGTCGGATGAACTGATCGGGCCGTTCATCGGCATTGGCGTCTTGTCGGTGTTCGCCGTCGTGCTGGCGCTGGTTGGCTTTCATGGTTTTCGCAAGGAGGGCTTTGCCAAGGTCTTGGTTGCGGCGCTGGTCGTCGTCGCCTTTGGTGTCATCGGACTGATCCTGATGAGCGGTCCGGCAATGGGCTTGAACCCGGCCGTGACGGTGCCGGGTGCCGCCTTCATGATCATGGTGGTCTCGGTTGCCGTATTTGCCCAGCTCCTGCGTGCGCCAACTGTCTCGGGCCGCCGCACCATGGATCAGATTGAGGGATTAAAGCTCTATTTGTCGGTCGCCGAGGCTGAGCGCCTCAATATGGCTGACGCACCGGACATGTCTGAAAAACTGTTTGAACGCCTGTTGCCCTATGCCATTGCCCTCGGCGTGGAAAAACCCTGGTCGGACGCCTTTGCCAGCCATTTGGCGCGCATGGTGCCGGACACCACCCGTTCAAACGGCGGCTACACGCCTTCATGGTATTCCGGGCGCCATTGGGACAGCCGTCATCTTGGCAATGCCACCGAGGGCATGGTCTCGGCCATGTCAGGCAGTATGGCATCGGCCACGCCGGCCTCATCGGGTTCCGGCTCAGGCGGTGGCGGGTCGGCCGGTGGCGGTGGCGGCGGCGGCGGTGGCGGCGGCTGGTAAATCGCTGCATTCAACCCCTCGACGAAGCCGTTTCAGACGGCTACCATCCCGTCAAGGACTACGCTTTTAGAGGACGTTGATGAGCGCGCTGACGGTTCTGCAACCGCTCGAGACCCGGACACTTTGGATTCGCGAACTTGTGCGCGATGATGCAGCTGCGCTTGCCCGCTACATGACCCGCACCGAGTATCAGGAATACCTCGCCGTGCGCTATCCCAATCAGTATGCCGTGCGCCAGTTCGTCAGCCGCGCCGTCGCCCGCCAGGACCGGGTCGGCCGCCGTCTGTTTCATCTTGCCGCCCAGGACAAATCCTCCGGCCGGGTTCACGGCGACGGTTTTGTTCTGTTTCATGAAGACAAGGTTGCCGAGATCGGTTGGGGCGTTGATCCGGACAAGTGGGGCAGGGGCATCGGATCACAGATTGCCTGCACCCTGGCAGCCGTCGCCATCGAGCGGCTTGGCGCCGGCGATATCTGGTGCAAGATCATGGCCGGCAATGAAAGCTCCGTTGCCGTTGCCATGAAGGCCGGTCTCAGCCAGAACCGTATCGTTGCAGCGCCGCCCGGCGGCACCGGCTGCCAGCGCGATGTCTATATCTATCATCTGAAATCAAACGACTATTTCGAAGCTGCCTACTGAGAACGGAGCGAACTGGCATGACGGACAACGCAGTACCCTTGCGTGCGCGCCTCGCAGGCGGTGGCACACCGAAAATGGAAAAATGGGCGCTCAAGTCGGAAACCGGCCTTTTGCGCGATGTCATCCTGGGGCCGTCTGAACCGTTCCGCTGGCTCGGCGAGGAGAACGCTGCCTATTCCTCGCTCGTTCGCGATACCATGCGCAAGGGCCGCGTGTTCGACAAGCAACTGGCCATGCGCCAGCACCGC
This sequence comes from Hyphomicrobiales bacterium, assembly GCA_013002595.1. Taxonomy (GTDB): domain Bacteria; phylum Pseudomonadota; class Alphaproteobacteria; order Rhizobiales; family Aestuariivirgaceae; genus JABDJG01. Next base: position 2,018 of record JABDJG010000249.1, read on the forward strand.
GAGATGGTCGATGCCTATCAGAGCGCCGGTGTGAACTGCCATTTCCTGCCCGAGAACGAGTATACGCCTTATGGCGTCTATGCCCGTGATTCCAGCTTCATGACGCCTTACGGGGCCGTCATCTGTCAGCTTGCCAACCCGCGCCGGCGCGGCGAATACGCCAACGCGCTGCGGTTCTATCTCGCGCACGACATTCCGGTTTACGACATGGTCAGCGCCGGTAACTTCGAGGGCGGCGACTTCAACATGATTTCCGACGGTGCAGCCCTTATCGGCTATACCGATCTGCGCGGCGAGGAGGTTGCGGCCCGTCAGGTTGGCGGCTGGTTCGAGCGCGAAGGCTGGGAGATCAAATACGCCCCCATCGATCCGTTCTATGTCCATATCGATCTCATGGTCTGCATGCTCAATGAGCACTGTGCCGCGGTCTGCCTCGACACCACCGAAGACGACGTCGTTGACTGGATCAAATCCAAGGGCATCGAAATCATCCCGGCGACCTTCAAGGAGACCCTGGCGCTCGGCTGCAATGTCGTGGCGCTCGGCAAGGACCGGGTGCTGTCCACGCTCGGCGCCGGCGATCTCAATGCCAAGATGCGCGCCAACGGTTTTGAGGTCTATGATCCCGACATGACCATGTTCACCTGGGCGGGCGGCGGTGTGCACTGCATGTGCCAGCCGCTCAACCGTGATGCCGCTTGAAGGAACACCCCTGCAATGACCACTGAAATTCGGATTGACGGCGAACGCCTGTGGCAGACCCTCATGCGCTCGGCCGAGATCGGCCCGGGCAAGGCCGGCGGCCTGCGCCGCCTGGTTGGCACCGATGAAGACAAGGAAATTCGCGACCAGTTCACCGAATGGTGCACCGAGGCCGGGCTCACCATGTCGATCGATCAGCTCGGCAACATGTTTGCCCGCCGCGCCGGCACCGAAGACGACCTGCCGCCGGTCACCATCGGCAGCCATCTCGACACCCAGTATGCAGGTGGCCGCTTTGACGGCATTTTGGGCGTGCTTGCCGGCCTGGAGGTCGTGCGCACCCTCAATGACCACGCCATAGAGACCCGTTACCCCATCGAGGTGATCAACTGGACCAACGAGGAAGGCGCCAGGTTCTCGCCTTCCATGGGCCCTTCAGGCGCCTTTGCGGGGGTGTTTGAGGCCGATTTCATCGCAAACAGGGCCGATGATGACGGATTTCTGCAAGGCGAAGAGCTTGAACGCATAGGATATCGCGGCCCCGAACCGGTCGGCGGGCGCCAGCTCGACAGCTATTTCGAGCTCCATATCGAGCAGGGCCCGCAGCTGGATGCCGAACGCATCCCGCTCGGCATCGTCACCGGCGGCTACAAGAGTTACGGCATGCATGTCGATGTGCGCGGCCGCACCGCCCATGCCGGCCCGACGCCGATGAACGAGCGCAAGGATGCCCTCGTCGGCGCCTCGCGTGTCGTCGTCGCGGTCAACGATATCGGCTGGAAATATCACAATACCAACGGTAAGACGACCTGCACCCGCATCGTTGCCTGGCCCAACAAGCCGGGCATCGTGTCGGAATGGGCGCAGTTTTCCGTCGATTGCCGGCATCCCGACCGCGACATGGCCGCCCAGATGATGGCCGAGATTGAACAGGCGATCGTTGAGGCTGCCGACAAGGCAAACGTGGAGATGGAGATCGGCACCCGCTGGGAGTTCGACGGTGCTAACTTCGCCCCCGAACTCATTGATTTGATGCGCAAAACCGCTAAGGACATCGGCGTTCCCTACAAGGAAATGCTGTCCCAGGCCGGCCATGACGCCTATCACATCGCCAAGGTCTGCCCGGCCACCCTGATCTTTTCACCGTGCAAGGACGGCATCACCCACAACGAAGAAGAAGATGCCGAGCTTGAATTGACCGAACCTGCCGTGAACGTCCTGCTGCAGGCCGTGCTCGCGCGCGCCAACCGTTAGACGATCCAATGACCGAATATCCCTTTACGCCGCTGGTGGCCTCGCTGCCGTCAACGGTTCCGTTTGTGGGACCTGAAGCCCAGGAACGCCAGCGCGGCGCGCCGTTTGTCGCCCGTATCGGCGCCAATGAGAACGTCTTCGGCCCGTCCAAGAAGGCCATCGCCGCGATGCAGGCCGTCGTTGGCGAGACCTGGATGTACGGCGATCCGGAAAACCATGACCTCAAGGCAGCGCTGGCGGTCAAGCACGATGTTGCGCCGCAAAACATCGTGGTGGGTGAGGGCATCGATTGCCTGTTCGGCTATATCAACCGCATGTTCGTTAAGGACGGCGTCACGGTAGCGACATCGCTCGGCGCCTATCCAACCTTCAATTTCCACGTAGCCGGCTTCGGCGGCCGCCTGGTCACCACGCCCTATGTGAACGACTGCGAGGACCCCGGCGCGCTGCTTGATCTGGCGCGAAAGGAAAACGCCCGTCTGATCTACATCGCCAACCCCGACAATCCGATGGCGACCTGGTGGGATGGCGCAACCATCCGGCAGATGATCGACGATGTGCCGGACGGTGCGCTGTTGTGCATCGATGAAGCCTACGGAGAATTCGCGCCCGATGGCTCATTACCGCCATTTGATGTCTCAAATCCGAAAGTCATCCGCTTCCGCACCTTCTCCAAGGCCTATGGCATGGCCGGCGCCCGTATCGGCTACGCTGTCGGCGAGGCCGCCTTGATCAAGGCCTTTGACAAGATCCGCAATCATTTCGGCGTCAACCGCATCGCCCAGATCGGCGCACTGGCCTCCCTCAATGATCCCGGCCATATCCCGGACGTCACCGCCCGCGTTGCCGCGGCCCGCGAGCGGATCACCGAAATCGCTGCAGCAAGCGATCTGGCCGCCCTGCCGTCGGCGACCAATTTCGTTGCCATAGACTGCGGCAGGGATGGCGACTTTGCCCGCAAGGTGCTGAGCGGCCTCATCTCGCAGGGCATTTTTGTACGAATGCCCGGTGTTGCGCCGCAGGATCGGTGTATACG
>JABDJG010000256.1 GCA_013002595.1 Hyphomicrobiales bacterium
GCCCCACAGCGCCCTCGACTCCAGACCTCCAGCCGACCAACAACAACTCAATCGACAAGTTTCTGCGAGAAAATTTGGGACCCCTATTCACTCTGAAAGGAAGCGCCCCCTAGTCCCCCTGCTCCCCCTACCGGGGGTACCCCTCAGATTGCCTGCATAAGTGCACAGGTTCCCGGCAGAGAGTGGACAAGTTAGCACCTCTGTCCGTTGAGGTTCAGCTGGTCTCCTTCCTTTCTGTCACACTCCTGTCACAGTGAACCATTGAAAAAGGCCATTGGATAATCGGCGTTGCGGTAGCTAGCAAAAGGTTGTAAACTGCGTAAGCAGCTGAATTCATTCAACCTTTTGCAAGGAGCCGTAGGCGACGTCAGTGGTAGAGCACTCCCTTGGTAAGGGAGAGGCCGACAGTTCAATCCTGTCCAGCAGCACCATTTTATCAGGTAAAATTCCTCCATCATCAAATATGCCCGGGCCATGTACACTGGCAAAGTCTGACTGAAATCGCATCTGGCTCCGCTATCCACATTGCCGCTCGTTGATGTTGTTGGCCCGCCCGAATGGCTATAGGTTCACAAGGGCTCACTGAATAATTCACCACAAGGCAGGACGACAATTCTGAGACATCCGACATGCAAAGTCTGACAAATCAGCTCGGCGCCATGCTGAACAAGCGGCGCGCGCCGATCATCGAGTTCAACCGGGTCTCGTTTGTCATCGGCATCATGCTGCTGGTGCTCACCGTGTTCATGTTTCCGCCTGCCGTCACCGATGTCATCGCCGACAATCCGGATTGGAAAGTCTTTGCCGGATCGGCCTTTTTTACCGGGTTCATCGGCATGATGCTGGTGATGATGAGCCGCGGCCGCTGGTCGAACGAGGTCTCGCTGAAAGAAGGCTTTTTGCTCACCGTCCTCAGCTGGGTCGTCCTGGCGACCTTTGCCGCGATGCCGTTTGTCTTCCTGGGCGGCGGCCTGTCGCTGATCGATGCCTGGTTCGAGGCGGTCTCCGGCCTCACCACGACCGGCTCAACGGTGCTGAGCGGGCTTGACGACCTGCCGCCCGGCATCTTGCTGTGGCGCTCGATCATCCAGTGGATCGGCGGCATCGGCATCGTTGTCATGGCGCTGATCATGCTGCCGTTCCTCAAGGTCGGCGGCATGCAGTTGTTCCAGACCGAGAACTCCGACAGGTCCGACAAGTTCCTGCCCCGCGCCCGCGAGGTCATGGGACTGATCGCATTCACCTACGTCGCGCTGACCACCGCCTGCGCCATCGCCTACGGCGTTGCCGGCATGAACGGCTTTGATGCCCTCAACCACGCCATGACCACGGTCGCCACGTCGGGCTTTTCGACCCATGACGCCTCGTTCGGGTACTTCAAAGAGCCGGCCATCCACATCGTTGCAATCGTCTTCATGTTCGCCTCCAGCCTGCCTCTGGTGCTCTATGTCAAGGCGGTCAAGACCGGCTCGTTGAGCGCATTCAATGATCAGCAGGTCCGCGGCTTTGCCAAGATGGTGGCGGTCATCCTCATCGGCCTGACCTTGTGGCTTGCCGCACGGCCGGAGATTTCACTCGGCGAAGCGGTGCTGAAAGTCGGTTTCAACGCCATGTCGATCATCTCGACAACCGGGTTTGCATCGGAAGACTATACCGCCTGGGGATCCGGCGCCGTCGGCACGTTTTTTGTGCTCATGTTCCTGGGCGGCTGCACCGGCTCGACGACGGGCGGCATCAAGGCGTTCCGACTGCAGGTCATGCTGCTGTCGTCGTTCAACTACCTCAAGCAGCTGATGAGCCCGAACCGGGTCGTGGTTGCAACCTACAACGGCAAGCAGATCACCGCCGACATCGCAACGTCCGTGCTTGCCTATCTGTCGGTGATGTTCGCCTCGGTGATGATGTTCACCGTTGCGCTGTCGTTCTTCGGCCTTGGTTTCATCACCAGCCTGTCCGGCGCGCTCAGCGCGCTCGCCAACATCGGCCCGGCGCTTGGCCCGACGATCGGCCCGGCCTTCAACTACGGCGGCCTGCCCGATGGCGCCAAGCTCATTCTCATCGTCGGCATGCTGCTCGGCCGCCTCGAATTCTTCACCGTCCTGGTCATCCTGAACCGCGATTTCTGGCGGTAGGCGCGGGCGGCTACGCCCCCTCTCCCCGTTTACGGGGGTGATCTCATCCGGGCCTCATAGTGCCACCCGCCTCGAAAGTTCATCCCTGTCCGTCATCCCGGACAAGCGGCGAAAGCCGCGCAGAGCCGGGACCCAGAGGCATCTCAACACCCGCATTGAATTGTCGCTTCTGGGTCCCGGCTCAAGGCCGGGATGACGGAATTGGAAGGCCAGACCTGCATATGCGATTGCCCTCCCCCCAAAGGGGAGAGGGAACCATTATGTATTAATCCGGCACGGCCTCGGCGCCCGCCAGCCCGGTGCGGTTGGCATTGCGCCAGTCTTCCGGGGCTTCGAAGCGGCCTTGCCAGATACCGCGCCTGGCCCGTTTGGCCTCGCGCTCAGCCGCTGCATAGCCGAGCGAATGGCGCGTATAGGCCATCGCCCAGCCGGCCTCGACCATTGCCTTGTTGAGCTCGATGCCGCCGGCAGAACACACCCCTATCGTGCGGTCGTACCGGTCCGTGTCGATCACCCGGCAGGTGACGCTCGATCCGCCAACCAGCTTGCGCAAATGCCGGGCGGCGCGCTTGCCGCAGGGGTAGTCCCTGCCGCCCGCATCGCTGCAGTTCTGCCGGTACTCCGGTGCATCGATGCCGTGCAGCCGGATATCCTCAAGGCCATCGCGCAGGGAATCCCCGTCGACAACCGTGACCGACGAGTAGACCTGGTCGGCCCCGAACTGGCGGATGAAGACAATGGCTGCCCCGGCCAGGAACACGAACAGCAGGCCATCGGCAATCTTGCGCCACAATGGCCGCGTCATTCGCCCGAGGCATCCTTCAGCCAGCGCTTGCGGGCGGCATCGTCGCTTTGCTTGGCCTCGACCCAGGTGGTTTCGTCACCGCGGGTTTCCAGCTTCCAGAACGGTGCTGAGGTCTTCAGCCAGTCCATCAGGAACTCGCAGGCCTCAAAGGCGGCTGCGCGATGCGCCGACAGGACGATCACCATGACGATGTCCTCGCCCGGCTCCATGCGGCCATACCGGTGGATGATCAGCGTTTCATCCAGCGGCCAGCGCTCGCGGGCCTGCTGCTCGATGTCGGCCAGCGCCTTTTCCGTCATGCCGGGATAGTGTTCCAGCGTCATATCGCTGATCTTGCCGACACCGGCGCCTTCGCGCACGGTGCCGATGAACAGCGCCGTTGCGCCCGAGACCGTGTTGCCGGTGCGCAGGGCAGCCAGTTCGGCCCCGACGTCGAAAGGATGTTCCTGGACCCTGATCATTGCGCCGGCTGGGTATCTGGCGCCGTCTTTTCGCCGCCGAGCAGGTTTTTCAGCACGGAGCCGCCCTCATCGCCCAGCGATTGATTGACGCTGTCGCCAAGCGCTTCGGTTGCCTCATCGCCGAGCACCTTCTTGAGCTTCTTCTTGGCCTTCTCTGCAGCCTTCTTTTTGAGCTTTATCGACTTCTTTTTGAGCTTTTCCGACGCTTTTTCCAGGTCAACGCCGCCGCCTGCCTTGGTCAACCTGGCCAGCGCATCGAATGCGGCCTGGGGGTTCTGCAGAATACCCTCGATGTCCGGGTAGATCTTCGGGTTGCTCCACGGCCCCTTGATGATGATCGGCACCGCAATGCCGGTCAGATCCGCCGTACCGCCCTGTCCTTCCAGCGAGGCAACGAGTTTCGGGTTGGTCTTGTAGTCGAGCGCCTGGCGCAACAGGTCGATTTCCCCGACCCCGGTGATCCGCACCAGCGGCCCGAGCAGTTTGAGGTCATTGTTCTGGGCGATGCCGTCCTTGATCGTGAAAGAGGCCTCGAGCAGCGAAAAGTCGGTCTTTGCATCCGGCTGGCTTTCCCAGCCGCCGAGCACGGCTTTTTGCACATTGCGGATCATCTGCGCAACGTTGAGCCCGCGCAGGGCGCCGTCGTTGAACTGGAACTTGCCCTTGCCCTGAAGCGTTGAGACCATTTCCTGCTGGCTGTTGCCGGAAGCGGCAATCGACAGGTTGACGCCGGTCACCCCGCTGATCCGCTCAAGCTTGGCAAAGTCGGCCAGCAGCCGGTAGCCGTCCAGCCCGGTCGAGTTGAGCGAACCCTGCAGGGTCGGCTTTCCCTTGCTGCCGTTCAGCACCAGCTTGCCGTTTGCCTTGCCGTCATAAAATGTCATCTCGCGCAGGGTCGTCGTCAGCACGCCGTTGTTGAGCGTGGCCTTGACATTGGTGCGCCCGATCTTCACGTCGCCATAAAGGATCTGCGACACCGCCAGGTTGAGGTCGGCATCGGCCGCCTTGAGCCCGGCAAACGAGAACCTGTCCTCGCTCCAGCCCTTTGTCACCGCACCGCTCGATGACCCGGTGTTGGCCGGCTCGGCGTACAGGTTGGCATTGATCCGGTCGGCACCCAGGTTGGCGGTGATTTTCGGGCGCGCGCCGGCCAGCGATACCTTGATGTTGCCTTGCGCATTCATCCCGTCGAGCGACAGCTGCGCCTTGTCAAGCTTGATGTTGTCGCCTTCCAGATCGATCGCGCCCTTGACGGCAAACGCCTCCAGCCCCTTGCCCGGTTCGAGCGGGTTGCCGGTCCATTTTGCAAGCTCGCGCAGCGACGATGTCTTCATGTCGACATTGCCGGCAAGGTTGAGACCGCCGCGCAGCACGCCGCGGCCGTTGAAGACAAATTCCAACAACCGGCCGGTGACCGAAACATCCATCGGCGAGCCGTCCTGGCCGATCCGTGGCGGGCTCTTGACGAACAAGGTCATGTTGATCCGCTCGCGGTTCCACAACAGCGAGCCCTTGGTCTTCAGCGGGCTGTCGAGTGTCGGCATCGAGACGGTCACGTCGACATCCTTGGCTGCAAACACGCTGCCGCTGCGCTCGTCGAGAAACTTGATGCTGCCGTCTTCGATGACGATCGGCGCAATCGAAACACCTTCGACAAGATCCGATGCGCTGGACGTGGTGCTTGATGTGTCGGAGAACGTGCCGGCCGCGCTGTCGCTCTTGCCGCCCGAGGCGCCGGCCGCCTGATCGAATGCCCAGTTGGCCTTGCCGTTGGCGTTCATCACCAGGTTGAGGCGCGGGCGCACCAGGGTGATTTCCTTGATCTCGGCCCGGCGCGACAACAGCGCGGTCGCCGAGACCCGCACCCGCAGCCGGTTCATGTTGGCAACATTGCCTTCAAGCATGCCCGGCGGGTTCGACAGGGCGACATTATCCAGCTCGACGGCCAGTTCCGGCCAGTAGGTCAGCCGCGGTGCGCCCTCGATCGTCAGGGTCCGCCCGGTCGCCTTTTTGACCGCAGCCTGCATCTGCTCGCCGATGAATTCCGGCGTGATCAGGAACGGGATGGCGGCAACGGCGCCGGCCAGCAGGACAATAACCGCGCCAAAGAAAATCAGTACCCGTTTCACGTTTGTTTCCTCATTCTCGGCTTCATCGAATCAAGCCGCCCAAAATGTTCTAGCACACCTGCCGCACGGGGCCTCTTGGGCAAGCGGTGAACTTTCGATAATGTGCCTTTCAGACCCGCCCCACAAGGATCGCTGCTGAATGACCGATACGCCACTATGGACCCCGTCCGAAAGCCGCAAAGGCGCCGCCAACATCACCCGCTTCATGTCGTTTGTCAGCGATCATGGCTCAACGGTATCGACGTTCGAAGAGTTGCACCGTTTCTCGCTGGAGAACAACGAGCGTTTCTGGGAGTTATATTGGGATTTTGCCGGGATCAAGGCAAGCGCCCGCGGTGACCGCATTACCCAGAACCCTGAGGCGATGCCCGGTGCCCGGTATTTCCCCGATGCCCGGCTCAACTTTGCCGAAAATCTATTGGTCAAGGCCGATGACACGGTGGCGCTGGTGTTCCGCGGCGAGGACAAGGTGCGCCGCGAGTGGACCTGGGCTGAATTGACCGGCACCGTGTCGCGCGTCCAGCAGGGGCTGAAAGCGCTCGGTGTGGCCAGCGCAGATCGCATCGGTGCTGTTGTTCCCAACATGCCGGAAACCATCATGGCCTGTCTCGGTGTAGCCTCGCTCGGCGGTGTCTGGTCGTCGTGCTCGCCCGATTTCGGCATCCAGGGCATCCTCGACCGCTTCGGCCAGATCGAGCCAAAGGTCCTGATCGCCTGCGACGGCTATCACTATGCCGGCAAGACCTTCAATATCGCCGACAAGATCGAGGCGGTGCTGGCCAGCCTGCCGAGCGTCGAAAAGGTGGTGCTGATCGACTATATCGGCGAGGCTGAGGCAACCGCCGGCCGGATCGACAAGGCGGTAACGCTCGATCAGTTCATGACCGGTTTCGAGCCGGGTCCGATCGATTATGCCCAGCTGCCGTTCGATCACCCGCTCTATATCCTGTTCTCATCGGGCACCACCGGGGTTCCCAAATGCATCATGCATTCGGCCGGCGGTGTGCTGCTCAAGGTCATGACCGAGCAGCAGCTGCATGTCGGCCTCCGGCCCGATGACCGGCTGTTCTATTTCACCACCTGCGGCTGGATGATGTGGAACTGGCTGATCACCGGCCTGTCGTCCGGCGCAACGCTGCTGCTCTATGACGGTTCGCCGTTCTACCCGGACGAACGCGCCATGTTCGATCTGGCGGTCGAGGAGGGCATGACCATCTTCGGCACGTCGGCAAAGTATATCGATGCGCTGAAGAAAACCGGCTGGCGGCCGTGCGAGACCCACGATCTGTCGAAGATCCACACCATGATGTCGACCGGCTCGCCGCTCGCCCCGGAAAGCTTCGATTTCGTCTATGACGGCATCAAGAGCGATATTCATCTCGCCTCGGTCTCGGGCGGCACCGACATTGCCGGCTGTTTTGTTGCCTCCAACCCGCTCGGCCCGGTGTGGCGCGGCGAAATCCAGGCCCCATGCCTTGGCATGGCGGTCGATGTTTTCGATGACGAGGGCAAACCGATGCCCGCCGGCAAGGGCGAACTTGTGTGCACCCAGCCGTTTCCCTCGATGCCGATCGGCTTCTGGAACGATCCGGGCGGCGAGAAGTACCACAACGCCTATTTCGACCGCTTCGACAACATCTGGTGCCACGGCGATTTCGCCGAATGGACCGGGAACGGCGGCATGATCATCCACGGCCGCTCCGATGCAACGCTCAACCCGGGCGGCGTGCGCATCGGCACCGCAGAAATCTATGCCCAGGTCGAAAAGATCTCAGTAGTGCTTGAAGCCTTGGCGATCGGCCAGCAATGGGACAACGACACCCGCATCGTCCTGTTCGTCCGGCTGGCAGATGGCGTCACGCTCGATGACGAGCTCGAAAAGACCATCCGCGTGCAGATCAGGACCGGCGCCTCACCGCGCCACGTCCCGGCCCGCATCGTTGCCGTCACCGACATCCCGCGCACCAAGTCCGGCAAGATCACCGAACTTGCCGTGCGCGATATCGTCCACGGCCGCGAGGTCAAGAACGTCGAGGCGCTGGCCAACCCGGAGGCGCTCAACCTGTTCCGCGATCTGGAGAAATTGCAGAGTTAGACGGTGATCCCGACTCCCGGCGCGGCCGAATGGTCTATGCGACGACGATACTTCATGCTCAACATGCCATCTTTGCCTGAAGATAAAAGTATTGCGTCCAGCCGTTGAGCCTACTGCCATTAGGCGAGGATCGGCGCATTGATACAACCTGCATGCGCCTGTCAGGCTTCGAGAAGGGACAGTATCTCCGAACAATTCTCCACGCGGCCGTCACAGCAATCCGCCAGCAGGAAACCAACCATGTCATTCACCATGGTCAGGTTTGCCGAGTAGTGAATTTCCCTTTGTTTTCTCGTTGCCTTCAACAGACCGGCCCGTTTCAGCAGCGACAGATGCCCCGACAGCGTCGAGGGCACGATGTCCAGCCGGCGTGAAATCTCGCCAACCTGAAGCCCATCGGGCCCCGTGCGTACGAGCAGACGGAAGATTGTCATACGCGATGCCTGGGCAAGGGCGGCAAAGGCCTCGATAGCTCTGTCCTGGTCCATATTTCGTTAATGCCCGAATTACCGAAGCTTGACAAGATCGGCTCAGCTGGATAGCTCCATTGTTAATTCGGTATCTGCCGAAATGAGGGATCATCCTGGGCGGGAGGCGCACATGGGGATTGCAAGCGACAACGACAACCAGCATGGCCGGATGACCGCAAAACGGCAAAGCGCAACACACCTTGTTACGGCAGAGGACGCCGCTAAGGCCGCTTTGGCGCTTCGCGGCATCGTCACCCGCACGCCGCTTCTTGAAAATCCGGATGTCAACAAGGCCATCGGTGGCCGTCTCCTGATAAAGGCCGAATGCGCCCAACGCACCGGCGCTTTCAAGATCCGGGATGCCTATAACTGTATACGCCAACTGAGCGATGCCGAGCGGTCGCGTGGTGTGATCACCTATTCTTCGGGCAATCATGCTCAGGGCGTCGCCCTGGCTGCACAACTGTTGGGCACATCGGCGCTGATTGTCATGCCCAGTGACGTGCCGCCCGGCAAGATGGAAGCCACCCGCGCGCTGGGTGCCGAGACAACCACGTTCGAGCGCGACGGCGAGAACAGCGATGAAGTGGTCGCCCGGCTTGCAAACCAGACCGGCCGCATTGTCGTGCCCCCAAGTGCAGATCATCGCGTCCTGGCCGGGTCCGGCACCGTGGCCCTTGAGCTGCACGAGCAGGCGCAGGACCTCAGCGCGGATCCGGACGCGGTGCTGGTTCCTTGTGGCGGCGGCGGGCTGACGGCTTCCACGGCCGTGGTGATGCATGCCTTGTCGCCAAAGACCAGGGTCTATGCCGTAGAACCTGAACTCTTTGACGACACACGCCGCTCGCTGATGGCGCGTGAGCCAGTTCCAAATCCCAAGGGACGGCGGACGATATGCGATGCGATCATGACGCCGGTCCCGAACGATGTGACCTTTCCGATCAATCTCGACCTTTTGTCGGGTGGGCTGGTGGCCAGCGATGATGAAGTCCGCCAGGCCATGCGATTTGCCTATGAACACTACAAGATCGTGGTTGAACCCGGCGCCGCCGTGGGCATCGCCGCTGCCCTGAACGGCACGATTGATATCAAGGACAAGGTGGTCGCAACGATTGTAACCGGCGGCAACATCGACCCAGCCCGGTTCTGCACGCTCGTAAACAGTGAAACGAAACAATAGGAACCAAACATGCAACGCAGATTGATGGCCGAATGGCTGGGTACGTTTTCCCTTCTGGCGACCGTCGTCGGGTCCGGGATCATGGCCGAGCGGCTTGCCGGCGACAATGTTGCCATTGCTCTTCTCGGCAACACCATCCCGACCGGCGCAATCCTCGTTGTCCTGATCACGGTGTTTGGGCCGATCTCGGGAGCGCACTTCAACCCGGCCGTCACCTTGAGCTTTGCCCTGCGCAAACAGATCAGTGTGAAGGACTCAAGCCTTTACGTGGCCGCCCAGGTGATCGGCGGCATTGCCGGCGTTCTTACAGCCCATGTCATGTTTGACAATCCGTTGATCGATCCGTCCTCGACCACCCGCAGCGGCATCGGTCAATGGGTCGGCGAGTTCGTGGCGACATTCGGTCTGGTCGGCACCATTCTGGCCTGTCTGAAAGCGCGCCCCGACGCGGTGCCGATGGCCGTCGGGCTATACATCACCGCCGCCTACTGGTTCACGTCGTCGACCTCATTTGCCAACCCGGCAGTGACGATTGCCCGAGGGTTTTCGGACACATTCTCCGGCATCAACCCTGCCAACATCGCCGCCTTCGTTGCCGTTCAGCTGGTGGCTGCCGTTCTGGCCACGGGCTTCTTTAAATGGCTCCTGGCAGATCAGCCAGCAACCTGATTTTGTGGTGAGCTCATGACCGCCCAAGAATTTGATTTCGATGAACAGATTGACCGGGCTGAGGTTCCAGCCTTGAAGCCACACAGGATCGTGCTCGGCGCAGACGGAAGTCACCTTTTCCCGGCCGGTGTGGCGGATATGGATTTCAAGGCCCCGCCGCCGGTCCTGGATGCAATGCGCAAACGGCTGGAGCATGGCGTCTTCGGCTATGAAACCGTGCCGGACGGTTTGATGCCGGCCTTGACCGGCTGGATGAAGACCCGTCATGGCTGGCATGTTGACCAGGAGCACATCCTGCGCGCGCCCAATGTGCTCAACAGTCTCGCTATCGCTGCTTCGCTCTTCACCAGTCAGGGTGACGGGATCATCGTACAACCACCGGTGTTTTTCGATTTCTATGACGTGATCGCAGAAAACCACCGCCGCCTGGTTTCGAATCCGTTGATCGAGAAGGACGGGCGGTATGTGATGGACTATGATGGGTTGCAGCAGCTGGCCGCCGACCCTCACACGACAATGCTCTATCTATGCAACCCCCATAATCCGGTGGGCAGGGTCTGGAAGCGTAGCGAGCTGCAACGGCTGGCCGGGATCTGCCGTGCGAACAATGTGCTGGTTGTTTCCGATGAGATCCACGGTGACATCACCTTTCCCGGCCATCCCTATACGCCCTTTGCCTCGCTTGGTGACAAGGATGCGTTGAACAGCATCACGTGCCTGTCGCCAGCCAAGAGCTTCAATATTGCTTCGTGTTGCTCGGCGTTCACAATCATTGTCGATGAGGCGCGGCGCAAAGCGTTCCAGGCAGAAAACAGCCGCCTGACCGTCAACAAGAACAACGCATTCGCAAGTGTCGCCATTGAGGCCGCTTACCGGCATGGCGGCGATTGGCTCGACGCGGCCCTCGATTACATCGCCGGCAACCTAGCGGTGGTGCGCGATGAGCTCGCAGCGTTGCCGCAAGTCACGTTGATTGAACCTGAAGGCACCTTCCTGGTCTGGCTCGACTTTCGTGCGCTTGAGCTAACTCCCGCAGACCTGACAGCATTCCTGCGCAGTAGGGCCGGCTGGGCGGTCACATCCGGCGCGGTCTTTGGAGAGCAAGGCACAGGCTTTGCCCGGCTTAACATCGCCTGCACGCGCGCAAGGCTGACCGCAGCGCTTGAGCAGCTCAAGCGGGCAGTCGTCTCGCTTCATTGATAAAAGATCGCGATCTACCGCCCGCTCGCGCGCCTGGGTTTCTTGCCGCGCATGGTGCGCGACAGGATGATGACCGGGATGATGCCCGAGGCCACGATGGTCAGCGCCGCCAGCGCACTGTCCTCGAGCTGGTCGAGCGAGGCGAGCGTATAGACCATTGTCGACAGGGTCTCGAAGTTGAACGGCCTCAAGATCAGCGTTGCCGGCAGTTCCTTCATGCAGTCGACAAAGACCAGAAGCGCAGCTGAGACCAGCGCCGGGCGGATCAGCGGCAGATGGACATCGCGCAGGGCGCCGACCGGGGTGCGCCCGAGCGTGCGGGCGGCTGCCGCCAGACTTGGCGTCACCCGCTGCAGGCCGGTTTCCAGATTGCCGTGCGAGATCGCCAGGAACCGCACGACATAGCCGAAGGTGATCGCTGCAATGCTGCCCGACAGGATGAGGCCGGTCGAGAAACCGAAGGTGTTTTCGGCAAACCGCGAGACCGCGTTGTCGGTCGCCGCCAATGGCACCAGAATGCCGATGCCGAGCACCGTGCCGGGGATGGCATAGCCGACGCTCGCCATTCGCACCGCCATGCGCACCGCCAGATTGCCGGCAATCCGGTTGGCATAGGCCAGGAACAGGCCGATCAGCACCGCGATCGCGGCGGCAAACGAGGCCAGCACCAGGGTGTTGATCACCGCATCGGCAAACGCCGGCGTTGCCGCATCGCCGAACCGTGCAAGGGCGAACGACAAAAGCAAGCCGCCGGGCAGCGCAAAACCGAAGCCGACCGGCAGAAAGCACAAAAGGCTGGCGGCCCAGCGGCGCCAGCCGCGTAAGCGCGTGCGGCGCACCGGGTAATCATGTGAAGAGGTGCTGAAATAGGATTGTTTCTTGCGGCCGAACCGTTCCAGCCACAACAGCGCGATGACGAAGATGAACATCACCAGGGCGATCTGCGCCGCCCCGCCCAGGTTGCCGCGCCCGAGCCAGGTCGAATAGATGCCGAGCGTAAGCGTGCGCACGCCGAAATGTTCGACCGCGCCGATGTCATTGAGGCACTCCATCATGGCAAGGCTGACCCCGACGGCGATCGCCGGGCGGGCGAGCGGCAGCGCCACGGTGAAAAAGACACCGGCCGGCGAGCGCCCGAGCGTCCGGGCGACCTCGAGATGGCCGACCGACTGGCGCATGAAGCTGGCCCGTGCGGTGATGAAGACATATGGATAGAGCACCAGCGACATCACGAAGATCGCGCCGCCGGTTGAGCGGATATCGGGGAACCAGTATTGGGATTTCGCCGTCCAGCCGGCCGCCTCGCGCAGCGCGCTCTGGAACGGGCCGGCATATTCGAACATGTCGACATAGGTATAGGCGATGATGTAGGTCGGCATCGCCAGCGGCACCAGCAACATCCACTGCAGCACCTTGCGCCCTGGAAATCCGTACATCGTGATCATCCAGGCGCTCGATGTGCCGATCACGAAGGTCAGGGCGCCGACACCGAACATCAGCATCGCGGTCTGCGCCAGATAATCCGGCAACACCGTTGCCACCAGATGTGGCCAGATGTTCTCGCTCGGCGTCAGCGCCAGATAGGCAATCGCTGCAATCGGCAGCAGCAACAGCGCGCTCACGCATATTGCGCCGACCCGCCACCACAAATGCGGATCACGTCGGTTGGTGATGGCGAATTCAGTCATGATACTCGGCGGACCGTGGAACCAGCGCCGTATATAACAGGGCACTGGCATAATGCAATTGACCGGGTAATACCTGATCCCGGCAACAGCGACCCCTCTCGAGGGGGTCATCG
>JABDJG010000274.1 GCA_013002595.1 Hyphomicrobiales bacterium
TTGGAACAGCCCGGACGGTTGGCGCAAACTTTATGGATTGGAGAATGATCCAATCCTGTTCTTTGCACAGGATCTATTCGCCAACCAGTTTGGCGTAGCATCCAACAAGGTATTCCGGCTGGACTCGGAATGGGGGCAGTTAGAAGAACACTCGGCAAACTTGGCTGATTGGGCAGAAATGGTCTTGAAAGACTATGACTTTGAAACCGGCTGGTCCCTTGGCCGTGAGTGGCAGTTGGCTAACTATCCCATTGATGCCTCGATGCGCCTGTTGGCTAAAAAGCCGATTGTATTGGGGGGCGACTATGTTTCAGACAATTTTTTGGCCATACCAACCTCACAATGCATGCAGCAGCTTGGGTTGTTATTCAATGAGATCAAGTACAAGCCCGATGGCACGCCGGTTCGTGTCAAGAATTGGCTACGGAAATAATCGATCCGGACAGAAGTGGGTGGGTAATTGAAAAGGCGGATCGGACGCGATTTTGGCGCGATGACGGTCAGGAAGCAGGCAGAATTTCCGCCGGCGTCCACATCGCTTTGCGGCGGGTGATGCGGGCGGCTGTGGTTTCGGCGTCATAATCGGCAGCCGTCGGCGGTGCGGTGAATGTTGCGCCGTCGGCCAAGGTACGGATATTGACGATGCCCCACGCGGCATCGCCGTCGGTGAGGATGCAGCCCATGTAGGCGCCGCAGGTGTGGCAGGTGAGGAACTCGGCGGTGCGCAGGCCGAAGACATAGCGGTTGAGGGCACCGGCGGTCTGTTCGGTGAAACGCAGGGTGCCGTCCGGGTCGCTGACCGCCTTGGCAGCATGCAGGCGGCAAAAGCTGCACTGGCATTCGCGCACGGTGGTCTTTGCCGGATCCTTGGCGCTTTCATAATCAACCTTGAGGGCGCCGCAATGGCATGTCCCGTGAAAAGTCCGTTTAACCGACATACCGGCAATTTAGCCAACCCTACTACTCGACGGCAAGACCGGCACGGCGTTTCCTGTGTGGCCAGGCCGTCTCTTCCACTCAATAGTATGGCGCAATGAAATCTCCGTCAGCTCCAGAGCAGCGGCGGTGTAGCCGGTCCTGAATGCACGGTCGGCCATGTTAATCGCCGGGAGCATCAAGCTGCCATTGATCTTGTTGGCTACAAGCTGAGCGGCTCGGCGGTAGAAAGCCACGACGACCACATGATCGAATAGCGGTGACGTCTCGCCAAACATTAGTCCGGTGCCGGTGAAAAAGTCCGGGTCCATCACACCCGTGCTTTCAAATGGAGGTATGGAGGTGATTGCAGCGATGCCAGATGCGAATGTATCCAGAACCTGCCGCTGATTGGCATAGTAAAAAACTGGCAAGTCGCCACACTTGGCCCCGTCGGGCAGGGCCAAATTGCCCTGGTCCATCGGCAACTGGGAAATCAGCGGCGCAAAGCTTGCCTCGTTGCCGGTTGCCACGCCCAAGCCAGCCAGGCGCACCAAAAACCAGGTTTTGCAGACCAGCGGTCCGATCTTTCTGGAGTGACGGCTGGCCGCTTGCAGCAATGGGGCGATAAGTTCTGGTTTGCCGTTTTGTTTCAACTTCGCCGAGATGTGAAGCAATCTGCGGTAGGTCTGGTCGAGGACCAGTTCCTCAGATCGCTTTATCTTGCTGAAGCGTCTCGGTTTGGCCGCTGCAGCTACGACACCATCGATTAGATCATCGGCCCTTCGTGATGATAGCTGCTCGATGGCCTTGGCAAATTTGTCGGCCTCTTGATCATTTTTGCGCTTCTGCCTGCTAATCTTGCGGCTGACGGACCTGTCAGGGAATGCGACCGCCAGTTCAGCAGCGCCATCCAAGTAGCCAAATTCGACAAAAGTGGCAGCAAGTCTTCCCGCTTGGCTGTTCAGCTTGCGGGCAGCTTTCTGGGAGTGGCCCGGTTGGCGTTGCAACCAATGCACAACAGCCCGACCAGCCAATCGGGCGTCAAATTCTATCTGTGCGTCATGTAATGTGCGCACCGCATAGCCAATTCTTGTGGCTTTGTGGAACAGGCTGGTGGCATGGCCATCCGCATCATCGAGATGGGTCGCCAATCGCGCCATATCACCGCTGCGCAGATGTGAAACGAGGACATAATGGCGGGCGCGTTTCATCAATCGAGTGCGGGCTTTCTTGTCGACCTTTTTCGTAATCCTGGCTGCTGCCTCGTAAAGCCGATCAGCCTCGCCAGCCTTGCCACACAGGCCGAAGTTGACAATGAGGCTGACCAACAAGCCAAGTTTTTGTCTGGATGAGGGAAACCACGAGAGATTTGCAGCGTAGCGACCTGGATCGTTACCCAGGGCATTCGTGACAATGTCACGAGAGATACAGAGTTTGTTAGCAGACAGATCTTTTGCGGCGGCAGGTGTCGATCCTGCCTGAAACATCAACAGCGATACCCCCAATGCGCAAAGCGTTTTGTGCAGTGTAGCTCGTCTATTTCCTAGATAACCCAATATATCGGAAACAGTACTGGACGCGGATTGAGAATTCGTAACGACATCTGCACCAGTTTTAGAAGGTGCTTTCCGTTTAGTTCATGAGAGCTTTCGCGCAATGGCCAAATTTGTCTGCAGGTTACCTTGCCGCGTCCTCGGCGCCATCGTACATCGCCTCGTTCTGGGTGTTGAGGATGCGATTGTGCCAGGAAAGGGCCTCTTTGCTCATGTCTTCGCTCGGCCAGGGCACGTGGACGAAATGGCCGTATCTGTCCTCGCCGCGCACCAGAATGCCGAAATCCTCGCCGGCGACTGTCTGGCGGACGTGCGGGGCGATGAAGTTGATGGCAAAGCCGATACGGCGTTCATCGGAGTGGTTGGGGGCTGAGGCATGCAACAGCTTGCCGTGATGGAACGAGGCCTGGCCCGGTGTGAGCTCGACCTGGACGGTGTCGTTCTCGTTGATCTCAACGGCAGCCTCCTGGCCGCGGGTGAGGAAGTTGTCGTTGGCGAAAGTGTCG
>JABDJG010000191.1 GCA_013002595.1 Hyphomicrobiales bacterium
CGGCTCTCCCTCCCCCGCCGGTCACGACTTGACTTAAAATCTCCTCAGCCAGAGTGTGCTCCAGCCTTCCAGGTGAATGCGTCTGACGACGACGGCATCACGGGTGCGGTAGGGCGCCAGGACCCAGCGTTCCTGGTTTACGGTCAGGCCGGACAGGACGATATCTCCGCCAGGTGCCGCCAGATCGGTGATGGCGCCGGCAAGAGCAATCAGCGGGCGGGCGAGGATATTGGCGAATATCAGGTCATAGGGGCCGCCGGCGACGATGCGGCGGTCGTTTGCGCCGGTGGCCGTCAGCACCGTCATGTGCCCGGCGGCGCCGTTGAGGCGCGCGTTCGCGGCGGTGACCCTGTGGGCCTCGGGATCGATGTCGCTGGCCACAACCGGGCAGCGGGCGGCGCGGGCGGCGGCAATCGCCAAAACGCCGGTGCCGCAGCCGATATCAAGCACACGGTTTGGCCGGCGGGTCTTCAGAATAGCATCAAGCGCCAGGAGGCAGCCGCGTGTCGTGCCGTGGTGGCCGGTGCCAAAAGCCGTGCCGGCATCGATCTGCAGGGAGACGCCGCCGGGGCGCGGGCGGGCATCGTGGCCGCCGTGTACATAAAACCTGCCGGCAACGACCGGCTGCAGACCTTCAAGCGAGCGGGCGACCCAGTCGGTATCGGGCAGTTCTGCAATGGAAAGACTGCCGGCGGGCAAGCCAAGGGAGGCGAGCAGGGGCGCAAAGGCATGATTTTCGGGGCGTTCGATGTAGTAGGCCGTGACTTGCCAAAGACCCTTGGCCTCGTCTGTTTCGTCCATCGAGGTGGCGCTGGCTTCGGGTTCGATCAATTCGTCAAGTGTCTCCATCAAGGACATGGCCCTGGCATGCGGCAATGCCCGCGATGACAAGGTGAAACGGACCGGTTGTGATGACATGCTGACTTCTTTGCTTCGGTGATAGCCAATGGTAGCGCGGTGCAATAAGAGTGTTTAGCGAAACATGCTGTTCAAGGGACGATTATATGATGAAGTTCTCACCCTTCGTCGATCAGATCGGGGGCAAAGGCGCCAATGCCTGGCGGCTGCATTCGGCAGCGGATGCGGCGGTGGCCAGGGGCGAGGATGTCATCATGCTGAGTATCGGCGATCCCGAATTCGAGACCCCCAAGCTGGTCATCGAAACCGCCGTTGAACGGCTGCGCGCCGGCGATACCCATTATACCGGCGTTTCGGGCCGCGATGAGCTGAAGGATGCCATTGCGCGCGACCATTTGCGGCTGAGCGGGCAAAAAGTCGGGCGGGAGAATGTGGTCGTCCTGGCGGGCGCCCAGTGTGCGTTGTTCTGTGCCTCGATGTGTATTGCAAGCGCCGGCGATGAGGTGATCACGTTCGATCCGATGTATGCGACCTACGAGGCGACCATGCAGGCATCGGGCGCCAGGCTGGTCACCGTACCGATGCCGGCCGAGACCGGCTTTCAGCCCGACCTTGAGGCGCTCGGCGCGGCCATTACACCACGCACGCGGGCGATCTTCCTGACGACGCCGCACAATCCGACCGGTGTCGTCTTCACGCGCGACCAGCTCACGGTTATCGCCGAACTGGCGGTCAAACATGATCTGTGGGTCGTCTCGGACGAGGTCTATGCCGATCTGATCTTTGAGGGCGAGCATGTCGCGATCACCAGTCTTGCCGGCATGGCGGAGCGCACCGTTACGGTGTCGAGCCTGTCGAAGTCGCGCAATATGCCGGGCTGGCGGGCCGGCTGGGCGGTCGGGCCGGCTGAACTGATTTCGCATCTTGGCAATCTGGCCCTGTGCATGCTGTACGGGTTGCCGGGGTTTGTGCAGGATGCCGCCGTTGTTGCGCTGGAGCAGTGTGCGGACGAGCCCAAGCGGCTGACCGAGGTCTACCGCGCCCGGCGCGATCAGGCGGTCAAACGGCTCAACCAGATCCCCGGGCTCAAATGCACCGCGCCGCAGGCCGGCATGTTCGTTTTGGCCGACTTCCGCGACACTGGCCTGACCGGCGATGAGTTCTGCTGGCGGCTCTACAACGAGACCGGCGTTGCCGTGCTCGATGCAGCCGGGCTCGGCGAGGGCGCCAACGGCTTTTTCCGGATGTCCTATACAACATCGCAGGAAAAGCTCAACGAGGCCTGTGACCGGATCTCGCGGTTCTGCAATGGGCTGGATGGGACTTCGGCGTAAACTTTGCCGTTGCCAATGTAACCCAAACCAATCGAGGCAGGCGCGGCGTTGCGTATTGACCGCGCTCGTCTGCTTGCGTTGAATGCCTGGCCTGCCGCAAAGACGACGGCTGAGCCCAAACAGGCATAACCGGGAACAACACGTCATGTCCGACAACTGTTTTGCACCACTGGTTGCCCACCTTGCCGACTACACGTGGCAGTATCTTTCCGACAGCGAAAACCAGCTGCGCTGGAAGACGCTGGTCGGCGGACCCGAGGCAACGACGAAGGGCATGTCGTTCGGCATCTGCGAACTGCCGCCCGGCGCCCGCCTGCCGCCGCATCATCATGCCGAAGATGAAGTCTATTATGTTGTCGAAGGTAACGGCGAGGTGCTGCTGGACGACAAGATCGTGCCGGTGACCAGCGGTTCGGTGCTGTTTGTACCCGGCAACCTGGTGCATGGCGCGCGCAACGACAGCGAAGCGACACTTACGCTGGTCTGGATGTTCGCGGTCGATAGATGGTCCGACGTCGCGTACCATGGGGCTGAACGGGACTTGTGACAACAGTCAAACCGGGCCGGCACATCGGAGCCCTGTTGAGGAATATGGGCATGTATCCGACGGTCGTGGATGTCTCGATCGATGTAGTGCGCCGTGATCCGGGCGACGTTGCCGGTCACGACGATGAGGAGTACCACAGGCCCTAGGTCGTATCGACATTTAGGATTCGCAAATCACCAGATGTGTGATTCATGAACTTCCAGGTTTGTTTTATCTGGAGGTTCATTATGGCGAAGCGTTACGAGCTTTCTACAGTTCAGTGGCATC
>JABDJG010000192.1 GCA_013002595.1 Hyphomicrobiales bacterium
GATGCCACTGAACTGTAGAAAGCTCGTAACGCTTCGCCATAATGAACCTCCAGATAAAACAAACCTGGAAGTTCATGAATCACACATCTGGTGATTTGCGAATCCTAAATGTCGATACGACCTAGAGCCAGAGCAGTGACATTCGGATCCCTGCAGCACCTGCTCAATTGGCCGGTTGCCCCGAGCATCCAGACCGGATACAACCCGCCGAAATCAGGACAGATCAAACATGAAATCCGCTCAATCCGCGTCTGGCATTCTCGCCCAGACCTTTCCTTACATGCTGGCCATGGCGGTCATCGTCATGGCATCGAATTTTCTGGTGCAGTACCCGGTCAATTACACGCTCGGTCCGCTTGTTCTGAGCGATCTGCTGACCTGGGGCGCCTTTACCTACCCGGTCGCCTTTCTGGTGACTGACTTTTCCAACCGCCAGTTCGGCCCGGCAAGAGCCCGGCTGATCGTCCTGACCGGATTTGTCCTGGCCGTTGCACTGTCGATCTTTGTCGCAACACCGCGCATCGCTATTGCCTCGGGCAGCGCCTTCATCGTTGCGCAATTCATGGATGTCTCGATTTTCAATCGCCTGCGCCATCAGCCCCGGTGGTGGCAGGCGCCGCTGGTCTCCTCGGCCCTGAGCTCGATCCTCGATACAGCCCTGTTCTTTGCCCTGGCATTTGCCGCTGTCTTTTCTGTGCTGGGCGCGAATGATGCCTTTGCCATCGAACTGGCACCACTGATCGGTGTCTTTTCCCTTGAGGTGCCACGCTGGGCATCCTGGGCACTGGGCGATCTAGGCGTCAAGCTGCTGGTCTCCATACTGTTGCTGGTGCCCTACCGCGTGCTGCTCGGTTTGTTCCAATCGCCGGCAATTGCCGCCAAATCCTAAAGCTTGATCTGGAATTGCGCCCGCAGCACGGCTTGCATCTCCGGGCCGATGTGATCCGGAAAGTGCGTACCCAGGATTTCGCGCGCCTTGTCACGTGCTGTCTGGCGTATGTCTTTTGAGCCGTCGGCTTCCCATTCATCGGGCGTGCGCCGGTCGGCAATGGCCGGGTAGAGGAAATCCGACTTCATGCGCTGGTAGGTTTCCGGCTGGCCGAGAAAATGCCCCTCACCGCGCACCACCTCGGCGATGGTGTCAACGGCAAGTGTCGCATCGCTGACGTCGACCTGGCTGGCCGACCGCAGGATCGAGCCGAGCATGTCATTGTCGATGACATAGGCCTCGAACGAGACGCCCATCAGGCCGCCCTGCATGCCGCAGGCCTGGGTGATCAGATTTGCCCCCGTCTGTGCCGCCAGTGTCACCGACAGGGCCTTTTCGTATCCGGCCTGCGCATCGGGAATTTTGCTGTCTGTCGCCCCGGCGATCGTTGAATTGGGCAAGCCGTAGTACCCGGCCATCTGGGTCGCAATCGCTGTTGCCAGCGCCTGTTCGCCGCTGCCGCCGCTCATCCCGCCGGTGCGCAGGTCCGTCACCATCGGCCGCGGTCCGCAGATCGCCTTTGCCTCCGGGTCGATCAGCCAGGCAAAGATCATGCCGGCAATCGCCTCAACCATGGTCTGGGCGACCGAGCCGGCAATGGTCACCGGGCTCGAGGCGCCGAGCTGGCCGAAGATATTGCACAACACCGGGATACCCGCCTTGACGGCTTCGGCCATCACCTGGCAGCTCTCGGCATGGAACCGCAACGGCGGCACGACATGGTTGACGTTGAAAGACAGGAACGGCCGCGCCCGAAACGCGGCTTCAGACCCGGCGATTGCATAGCACATCTCGGCGATCGGCCGGACGTGCTCCGGCTGGCTGGCGCTCACCATCACATGCTTTGCCGTGCCGGCAAGGCTGGCATAGGCCGTATTGATGTCAAGCGAACGCTCGTCGTCCATATCGCGTGCCACCAGCGAGCGCGAAAAGAACTGAACATGTTCCAGCGCATCGGCCATCCGCGCCGCGTCATAAAGATCCTTCAGCGTTGAGTCCCGGTAGACGCCGGTCTCGAGGTCGACGACAAAGGGCGCTGCCCCTCCGGTGCCGACATAAACCTGCTCACCTTCCAGGGTCAGCTCATGGCCGGGCCGCTGGCCATGAAGCGTAATACTCCTGTGCAATCCCTTGAGTGCTCGTTCCACAAGCGCGGGTGGAAACATCAGCCGGCCATCATCGCCCAGTTTGCCGCCGGCAGCCAGCACCGTATCGATGACGATTGGCGGCGCCTCGGACAACCCGGTCTGATCGAAGATCGTCACGATCGCCTGATGGATTTGCGCCAGCTGTGCCTCATCGAGCGGCTTGTAACGGCCTCCCCGGGCAATCATTGAGACCGACGCCGGCTCACATTGACCCGACACCGCATTTCGCGATGGACGTTTGCGCCGCCCGCGTCTCGGGCGCGGGATTTCCTGATCCGACAAGCCGGTCACCGTTCAGACATCAACCGCACCATCATTTCCAGAGACCGCGCTTGGCCGCCTTGGCGTCTGCTTCTTGAAGTTCATAGCGCTTGGATTCGTCATGGGCTGCTTCAGCCACGCCCTGCAGCACCATTTCCAGTGCCAGATCTTTACGGCCCGAAAGACATGTCACAAGCGGAACGTCGTCCTTGAACGCACCGTCAATGTGATAACAGGTAATGCTGCGCGGCTTCAGCAGTTGGGCCAGCGAGAAACGGGCCGCCCGTCCACACGGCCAGTGGTTTCCATCCGAGGTCGGACAGTGTTCATCCAGTTCCCTGGCAATAATTCCGTGCAGGCGCACATTGATGCCGCCCCAGCATTTGTCGTCCTTCAGCTTGCTGCCAACCTGGATCGTGTTGCCGTCAACGGCACATCCGCGCCCACTGATGATGGCATCCGCGCTAACCGCCGCCGGCCACCAGACTGCCACAACAGCAGCGAACACCAACAAACACCTCATACGATCATTCTCCATACAAGCCCCAGCCGAGACATGCGTAAACCGCCCCAAGGTGCATTAATAACCCAGCCAACCCGTCTTGACCAACCGAACCGTCATCATACTTTCGCTACTTTAGAGCGGTTCACTGTCATATGCCCTATACCTCCCGGCGGCCGAACGCCGGCCCGTTCGGCCCGAGCCGCACGCCTTCGCGCAGGCGGGTGTAGGGAATGATGTCGAGCTGGCACGGATTTGCGCCCGGACTTTCGGCGAATATCACCGTTTCGGCAATCGGCTCATAGTCGGCCAGGAAATGCACCGCGCTTTTCACGCATACGATCGCCTGTTCGGGCGGATTGATGCCCAGATGGGTATAGATCGCCTGATCGGCATTCTGGGTCCGGTTGGATCCAACGACCACCGTCACATCACTGTCGCCCTCAAGTACGCGCAACGCCGCCATCGGCCCCAGGCTGGCGTGGGCGCCACCGTACATTGGGCCGGTGAAATCGAAATTGCCGTCGGACAGGGCTTCGACCCTCACCCGCGCCTGAAACGGCCCCGTGCCCAGTTGCGGAAATTTGCCGCCGATGGCGACATCAAGCTCGGCTCCCTTGCCGGCCGCATGTGCTGCCGAGGCCGTCTCGGGATCCCACAGCATCCCGATGACCGCCCGCTGGGCGCGCGCCGCAACCAGGGCCGCAAGCACGCCTGTTGTGTCGCCAGTGCCGCCGGCGCCGGGATTGTCCTGGGCATCGGCAATCATCACCGGGCGGCTGGCGCTTCCGGCAATCCGCATCGCTTCGCTGACCGCGGCCTCAGCCGGCACCAGCGGGTTGTGCAGCTCGTCTTCCGCCGCCTCGAGCGCTGTCAGCATCTTGTCGGCTGCAGCATCCACTGCGCCCTGATCGCTCCCGTGGACAAAGACCGAGCAGCCGCAGGCCGGCACGTCGGCCGGCGGGAACCCGAACACAAAGTCGGCCGAGCTGACACCCGCCCCTTCCAGGTCGCTCAACATGGCATAGAGCCGTTCACCGGGCTGGCGCCGCGTCGACTGCGCCTGGATCGGAATGATATAGCCAAGCTGACGCCAGGCCTTGGCGAACGGCTTGCCGCGCGCCAGTTCCGCACGCATCAGCCTGCGCGCCCGCGCCCCGGTCTCTGCCATGTCGATATGCGGATAGGTCCGGTAGATCGTCGTCACCGACGCGAGCTCGGCAAATTCGCGCGACATGTTGCCATGCAGGTCAAGGCTGACCGCGATCGGCAGATCCGGCCCGGTAACCTCGCGGACCCGGCGCAGCAGCTCAGCCTCGCCATCGTCATGGCTCTCGGTCGTCATCGCGCCATGCAGATCGAGATAGACCCCGTCAATTGCACCGCACGCGGCAATGCCATCGACGATCATCGCCGAGATCCGGTCGAATGCATCATCAGTTACATAGCTGCTCGGCTCGGCCGCTGCCCAGGCGATCGGCACCAGTTCGAAATCGTCCGCTTCGTCAATGAACCCGCCGATCGGCACATTCAGCCCGCTCAATTCTTTGATCACGTCTTCGCCGGTCTGCAGGCCAGGCCAGGCGCCGCCGTGTTCAAATTCCTCAAAAGGTGTCGGCAGCGGTGAAAAAGTATTGGTCTCGTGCTGGAAACCGGCAATCGCAATACGCGGTCGGCTCATGTCGTTACGCATCCCGCGCAAAGAGTTTTTCAGCCATCACCCCGACCCGCTGCTCAATTGCCGCGCAGGCATCCAGGATCATGTCTTCGCGGAAGCGCCGCCCGACGATCTGGATACCGACCGGCAAGCCATCATTGTAGTTGGCCGCAATATTGCCTGCCGGCAGGCCCATGTAGTTCATCGAATAACTGTAAAGCCCGGCACCCAGCACTTCTTTGACACCGTCCGGTCCTTGCGCATCGCGGTCCCATTCATAGGTCGGCGCCGGCAGAAAAGGCGTCAGCACCAGCGGGTATTTCTCCATGAACAGCAGCCACTCGCGCACATAATGCGAGCGCCTGGCAAAGCCTTTGAGCAGCTCGTCGCCCTCAAACGGTGTGAAATAGTCATGGTAGTGATCGAAAATCTTGTTGATCGTTGCACTGCCGAGCCGACGGATATCGGCCTCCATCATGGCCTTCATCTCACCGAACAGGCAGCTCATGCCGTCCATCGCCGCCTCGCGCAACAACGGCGGTTCGACCTCTTCCACCGCATAACCGGCATCGCTGAGCGCATCGCGCGCCGTCTCCAGCGCCTGGCCGACGGCTGGATGGAGGTCGAATTCGAACGTGTTGCGGGTAAAGGCGACGTTGATCGGCCCATCCAACTCGGGCCCCTCGAACGGCATCGGCACCATCCAGGGGTCATGCGCGTCATAGGCGATCAGCGATTGCATGCCCAGGCGGACATCGCGCACTTCGCGGGCAATCAAACCCTGCACCGACATCAGTTGCGCCAAAAGTCCCCGCTCGGCCGGTGCCGACGGGTTGTAGGCAGGCGTTCGGCCTAGCCCCGGCTTGACGGTCGCCGCCCCGGTTGCGGCGGCCGGATAGCGCAACGACCCGCCGATATCATTGCCATGCGCCAGCGCACCCATGCCCGCCATTACTGCGCTCGAGGCGCCGCCCGATGAACCACCGGACGATGCCCAGTCATTCCACGGACTGAAGGTGCGGCCATGCAGTTCGTTGTCGGTTGTTGCCCGGAATGAGAATTCCGGCGTGTTGGTCCGCCCGATGACGACCGCACCGGCCTGCTTGAGATTGCGCACCACGGGCGAATCCGCCGGGGCAATAACGTCTTTAAAGCCGGTGACACCGTTCGGCGTCGCCCGGCCGGTCTGATCGATATTTTCCTTGATGGTCACCGGCACGCCGTGCAGCGGTCCCACCGGTCCGGAGGCCGCCATCGCGGCATCCAGCGCCTTGGCTTCGCTCATTGCCGCAACGGACATATCGTCGACCACCGCATTGAGCTTGGGATTGGACCCCGCCATGCGCTCAACAGCTGCCCCAACCGCCTCACTGGCAGAAATTTTCTTGCCAGCGATCGCTGCTGCCAAATCACACGCACTCAACTGCCAAAGCGGTCGATCAACCATGGATATTCCTCGTTTTCCTGAGTATTTGGACGATAGTGACGACGAATAACTTTCGCATCAAATCGTCCAGCCGACAATATGCCTATCGCGATCTGGAACGCACAATGGATAGTCCCATTGACTCAACACCCTACCGAAGAGTTAACTTCAAGCCCTCATCATTTGAGACCCCAACAAAAACAGGGAGGAGTTTATAATGCTGCAATGGACAAGACGTAAGTTTTTGGCCGCAGCAGCCATCGTGCTGCCACTGGCCATGGGTGCCTTGGGCACCGTCACGGAAGCTGCCGCCGAAAAGGTGCTCCGGGTTATCCCCCATGCGGATCTGAAGAACCTCGATCCGATCTGGACGACAGCCTACATCTCACGCAACCACGGCTATCTTATCTATGACACGCTTTTTGCCATGGACGAGAATTTCAAGCCGCAACCTCAGATGGTCGACACCTGGACGGTGAGCGACGACCAGCTGACCTGGACGTTCAAATTACGCGATGGCCTGAAATGGCACGACGGCGCCGATGTAACGGCTGAGGACTGTGTCGCCTCGCTCGAGCGCTGGGGCAAGCGTGACGGTATGGGCCAGGCGCTGATGGGCGTCATGGACAGCATGTCCTCGCCCGATGCCAAGACCATCGTCATGAAGCTCAAGTCGCCGTACGGCCTGGTGCTGGAATCGATTGGCAAGATCTCGTCAAACGTGCCCTTCATGATGCCCAAGCGCATGGCCATGACCGACGCCTTCAAGCAGGTCGAAGAGCACATCGGCTCCGGCCCGTTCATGTTCAAGGCCGACGAATGGGTACCTGGCTCGAAAGTGGTTTACGTCAAGAACCCGAGCTACGTGCCGCGTTCAGAGCCGCCTTCAGCGGCCGCCGGCGGCAAGATCGCCAAGGTTGACCGTGTCGAGTGGACTTATTTCCCCGATCAGAACACGGCCATGAATGCCCTGATCAGCGGCGAAGTGGATTACTTTGAATCCCCGGCCAACGATCTGATGCCGATCCTGTCGGCCAATGAAGGTATTGTTGTCGAGATCAATGATCCACTCGGCAATATCGGCTTTGCCCGCTTCAACCATCTGCTGCCGCCTTTCGACAAGGTTGAAGTCCGGCGCGCGGCGTTGATGGCCATGAAGCAGGAAGACTATCTTGCTGCAGCCGTAGGCGACCAGAAGTTCTGGAAGACCTGCTATTCGGTGTTCCCGTGTGACACACCGCTGGCCAATGAAGTCGGCAGTGAGGTCATCAAGACCGCCGATATTGAAAAGGCGACCGCGGCCCTCAAGGAAGCCGGTTATGACGGCACACCTGTGGTGATCATGCAGCCGACCGACATCCCGCTCTTGTCCGCCTTCTCGCTGGTCACGGCAGAAAAACTGCGCAAGATCGGCATGAAGGTTGATCTGCAGGCCATGGACTGGTCGACCCTGACTTCCAGGCGCGCCAAGCGCGATCCCGTAGACAAGGGTGGCTGGAACATGTTCCACACCTGGTGGATCGGCGCCGATGTCATCGATCCGATGGCAATAGCGTTCTCCGGCAATCCGGATAAGGGCTGGTTCGGCTGGCCAACCGATCCTGAGCTGGAAAAGGCACGTACCGCCTTTGCAGTCGCCACCAGTGCCGAGGAGAAAAAGGCCATCGCCATGAAAGTGCAGGAACGCCTTTGGGCGATTGGCGCTTCCGGCGAACTCGGCCAGTTCTTTGTCCCTGTTGCCTATCGCAACAACGTCAAGGGCCTGATCAAGTCACCGGTCCAGTTCTTCTGGAACATGTCGGTCGAATAGGCCTTTGGATCAAACGACAACTGCACCCTGCCGGGCCATCGGCCTGGCGGGGTGACGAGGCGATTTTATGCTCGGCTATGTATTGAAGCGGATTGCTGCCACCGTCCCGGTTATGGGCGTGGTTGCACTGTTTGTGTTCTTGATGATCCGTCTGGCGCCCGGCGACCCTGCCGCGGTTATCGCCGGCGATTATGCCACCGCCGAAGATGTCATGCGCATCCGCGAACAGCTCGGCCTTAACGAACCGATTATCGTACAATTCACCAAATGGGTCGGCGCCCTCGTGCAAGGTGACCTCGGCGAGGCCATTTTCAGCAACAAGTCCGTTGCAGAACTGATCGGTCAGCGGATTGGACCGACCGTCATGCTGACCCTGACGACGATCATATTCACCATTCTTGTTGCTGTTCCGCTTGGCACCCTTGCCGCCTGGCGCGCCGGCACCTTCATCGACCGGGCAGTGATGATGTTTTCGGTCGGCGGCTTTTCCGTGCCGGTCTTCGTGCTCGGCTACATCCTGATCTATATCCTGTCGATCCAGCTGAAATGGCTGCCGGTGCAAGGCTACAGATCGATGTTCGAACATGGCCTGTGGCCGTTCTTGCGCCATATCACCTTGCCGACGGTCACCCTGTCGGTGATCTTCATTGCGCTCATTGCCCGCATGACCCGCGCCTCGGTGATAGAAGTCCTGCAGGAAGACTATGTCCGCACCGCCCGCGCCAAGGGCCAAAGCGAATTTAAGGTGCTGCTGCGCCATGCCTTGCGCAATGCAGCCGTGCCGATCGTCACCGTCATTGGTCTGTCGCTCGCCCTGTTGATCGGCGGCGTGGTGGTGACCGAAAGCGTCTACAATATCCCCGGTCTCGGCCGGCTGGTGCTCGATGCGGTTCTGGCCCGCGACTATCCGATCATCCAGGGCCTGATCCTGTTCTTCTCGTTCGTCTACATCCTGATCAATCTGCTGATCGATCTGTCCTACACGCTGTTTGATCCAAGGATCCGTTACTGATGAGCATCAACGCCAACCAGGACATGTTGCCAAGCGCCGATGATACAGCAGCCATGGTGCGCGATGATCCTAGTGTCTTTGTTCTGGCACTGCGTCATCCCTCGATTATCATTGGTGGCGTGTTACTGATCGTCATCGTGCTGATCGCCATGATCGGCCCGTTGCTGACCAATGACCCGATCGCCCTCAACCCGATCAATCGGCTCAAGGCCCCCGGTGACTTTGCCTGGTTCGGCACCGACTATCTCGGCCGCGACGTCTTTGCCCGCGTTATCCACGGTGCCCGTGTTTCGCTCGTCGTCGGTCTTGCCGTCTCGGCCTGCGCCATTTCGGTCGGCCTGGTAACCGGCTTGCTCGCCGGTTATATCCGCGTGCTCGATGCCATCATCATGCGCGTCATGGACGGCCTTATGGCGATCCCCGGCATTTTGCTGGCCATCGCCCTGATTTCCCTGTCCGGCGCCACATTGTTCACCGTTGTGATCGCCATCATGATCCCGGAAATCCCGCGCGTTGTGCGCCTGGTGCGCGCCGTCGTGCTGTCGGTCCGTGAAGAGCCTTATGTCGAGGCTGCTATTGCCGCCGGCACCAAACTGCCGCTCATCCTGATCCGTCACATCCTGCCCAACACCATCGCACCGATGATCGTCCAGGCTACCTATATCTGTGCCTCGGCAATGCTGACCGAGGCTATTCTTGGTTTCCTGGGAGCCGGCATTCCGCCGGAAATCCCCTCATGGGGCAACATCATGGCCGAGGGCCGTACCTACTTCCAGATCACGCCGTGGATCATCTTTTATCCCGGCATCGCCCTGGCCGTGACGGTTCTTGCCGTCAACACGCTTGGCGATGGCCTGCGCGATACGCTTGATCCGCGCATTGCCAGGAAGATGTAGATGGCCGCACGGAAAAAAGCCAACGACAACCAGGTCCTCCCGGTTCTCGACATCCAGGGTCTGACCGTCAGCCTGCCCGACGATGCCGACCGGCCCTTCGCCATCGAAAATGTCGAGTTCAACGTCGGACGCGGCGAAATCGTTTGTGTGGTCGGCGAGTCAGGTTCCGGCAAATCGGTCACCGCCCACACCGTCATGGGTCTGAACCCGAAGAAACAGCTGAAGCCCGTCGCCGGCAAGGTGCTGCTGGAAGGCGAGGACCTGCTGGTCAAAACCGATGCCGAGATGCGCCAGCTGCGTGGCGAACGTATGGCGATGATCTTCCAGGAGCCGATGACCGCGCTCAATCCGGTCATGAAGGTCGGCGACCAGATCGCCGAGATGCTCGAAATCCACACCGACATGTCGGCGTCCGAGCGCGCCGCCCGGGTGCTTGATGTCATGCGTGATGTCAAGCTGCCCGATGCCGAACAGATGATGCACTCCTACCCGCATCAGCTGTCCGGCGGCCAGCGCCAGCGCATCATGATCGCCATGGCCCTGTCGCTCGAGCCGGGTTTGTTGATTGCTGATGAGCCGACCACCGCGCTCGATGTCACGACCCAGGCGCAGATTCTTGATCTCATCAAGGACATTCAGGCTAGCCACGGCACCGGCGTCATGTTCATCACCCACGACTTTGGCGTCGTTGCCGAAATCGCCGACCGCGTTGTCGTCATGCAGCACGGCCGGATCGTCGAACAGGGTGACGCCAAGCAGGTTCTCACCAAGCCCAAGCATCCCTATACCCGAATGCTGATGGCCTCGGTGCCGAGCCTCACGCCGCCCAAACGCAAACCGGTCAAGAGCAGCACGGTTGCCCTTGAGACCCACAACCTCGACAAGACCTACTTTTCGTCCGGCTGGCTGCGCGCCGGCCGCACGGTCAAGGCGGCCCAGCAGGTTGATCTGCATGTCCATCGCGGCGAGACCCTTGGCGTCGTCGGTGAATCCGGGTCCGGCAAATCGACTGTCGCGCGCTGCATTGTCCGGCTGATTGATCCGACCGGCGGTGAAGTGTTGATCGATGGCAAGAATATCGCCGGCCTGTCGGCCAATGCCATGCGGCCTTACCGGCGCGATGTCCAGATCGTCTTTCAGGACCCCTACCGTTCGCTCAACCCGCGCCGCACTGTCGGCCAGTCGATCGTCGAGGGGCCGATGAATTTCGGCCTCAGCGAGGCCGATGCGCTTGAGCGGGCCCGCGAACTCATGCGCGTCGTCGGCCTGCAGCCCGAAGCGCTCGAGCGCTTCCCGCACCAGTTCTCCGGCGGCCAGCGCCAGCGCATCTGCATTGCCCGCGCGCTTGCCATGGAACCAACCGTCCTGATCGCCGATGAAGCCGTCTCGGCGCTTGATGTCTCGGTCCAGGCCCAGGTGCTCGAGCTGCTTGATGACGTGCGCAAGAAATTCGATCTCGCGATGCTATTCATCACCCATGATCTGCGGGTCGCCGCCCAGATTTGCGACCGCATCATGGTCATGCAGCACGGCATCGTCGTCGAACAGGGCATCACCGCCCAGGTCTATGCCAAGCCCGATCATCCCTACACCCGCGAACTGCTGGCGGCAGCCCCGGGACGCCATGCACAGTTCGGTGCCGGCTAAACGCTAGAAAAGGTATCAAGTATAATGAAAATCCATCCGC
Source organism: Hyphomicrobiales bacterium (assembly GCA_013002595.1). Taxonomy (GTDB): domain Bacteria; phylum Pseudomonadota; class Alphaproteobacteria; order Rhizobiales; family Aestuariivirgaceae; genus JABDJG01. The sequence goes on from JABDJG010000192.1 coordinate 11,388, forward strand.
AGATTGCAGATCTCCATGGGGAAATGACCGCATGGCGCCGTGACATTCACACTCACCCGGAAACTGCCTTTGAGGAACACCGCACCTCCCAGCTGATTGCCGACAAGCTGGAAAGTTTCGGCATTGAAATCGACAAAGGGCTCGCCGGCACTGGCGTTGTCGGCATAATCCAGGGCAACCGGCCCGGTGACAAGGCAATCGGATTGCGCGCCGACATCGATGCGCTCGACATCCACGAGCAGACCAACAAGCCGTATTCGTCCAAGAACCCCGGCAAGATGCATGCCTGCGGCCATGACGGCCACACCACCATGCTGTTGGGCGCGGCAAAATACCTGGCCGACAATCGTGATTTTGCCGGCAAGGTCTATGTCATTTTCCAGCCGGCCGAAGAAAACGAGGGCGGCGGCCGGGTCATGGTCGAACAGGGCCTGTTCGACAAATTCCCGATGGACGAGGTCTACGGGCTGCACAACTGGCCGGGGATGCCGGTCGGTCATGTCGGTATGCGCGTCGGCCCGTTGATGGCCGCTTATGACATCTTCCGCATCACCGTCACCGGCCACGGCTCGCATGGCGCCATGCCGCATGACGGCATCGACCCGGTCCTGATATCGGCCCATATCATCACCAACCTGCAGACCATTGCCAGCCGCAATGTCGACCCGCAGGCATCGGTCGTTGTCTCGGTCACCCAGGTACACGGCGGCGATGCCTACAACGTCATTCCCGAAGAAGTCGAACTGCGCGGCACGGTGCGCAGTTTCTCAAGCGAGATCCAGGAAATGGCCGAGACGAAGGTCAAGAAGATCGCCACCACGATTGCCGCCGCCCACGGCGCCGAGGCCACCGTTCACTATGAGCGCCGCTACCCGCCAACGGTCAATGCCGAGGCCGAAACACATCATGCGGCAAATGTTGCTGCAAATGTCGTCGGCCAGGAAAACGTCGACACCAATGTCACCCCGGTCATGGGCTCGGAGGACTTTTCCTTCATGCTGAACGAGCGCCCCGGCTGCTACATCTGGCTCGGCGCCGGCGAAAAGACCGCCAATCTGCACAGCCCGCATTTCGACTTCAACGACGAAATCCTGCCCATCGGCGCGGCCTACTGGGCACAATTGGTCGAGGACACGCTGGGCAAGGCGGGGTGACTGCTAGGCCCTTCCCATTTATGGGAAAGGTGCTCAAACAATCCACAATCCTGCCGTCGGCGTTATTCCCACTGGATACCCGGGCAAAGCACGGGTATTACTTCAATCCTGTCGAAACCGGTTCAAAGACCCGTGCCTCCCATCATTTCCGTATCGAACCTGTCGAAGACCTATGACGGCGGCCACGAGGCCCTCAAAGACGTGTCGCTCGACATCGAGCGCGGCGAAATCCTTGCCCTGCTCGGCCCCAATGGTGCCGGTAAGACGACCCTGATCTCGATCATCTGCGGCATCGTTTCTGCATCCGGCGGCAATGTCACGGTCGACGGCCACGATATCGTCAGCGATTACCGCCACACCCGCAGCCTCATTGGCCTGGTCCCACAGGAAATCACCCTTGAGCCGTTCGAAACGGTGTCCAACACCGTGAACTTCTCACGCGGCCTGTTCGGCAAGCCCAGGAACCCGGTCATCGTTGAAAAGGTCCTGCGCGCCCTGACGCTTTGGGACAAGAAGGACCAAAAGATCATGGCCCTGTCCGGCGGCATGAAGCGACGGGTGCTGATCGCCAAGGCGCTCGCTCACGAGCCGCGCATCCTGTTCCTTGATGAACCAACCGCAGGTGTCGATGTCGAATTGCGCAAGGAGATGTGGCAGCTGGTCGATACGCTGCGCGACGATGGCGTGACGATCATCCTGACCACCCATTATATCGAGGAGGCCGAGGCCATCGCCAACCGTGTCGGCGTCATCAATGACGGCAAACTGCTGCTGATCGAGGACAAGGACGCCATGATGCGGCGCATGGGCCAAAAGCAGATGCAGATCAGGTTGCAGACAGCAACGGACAAAATCCCACCGCAGCTGACGCCCTACGATCTTGAACGCTCCGAGGATGGCCTCACGCTTACCTACACCTATGACACCATGGCAGAGCGCACCGGAATCACCAAGTTGCTGACCGACCTCAACGCCGCCGGTCTCGTGCTGCGCGATGTCCAGACCAGCCAAAGTTCCCTTGAACAGATTTTCGTCGACCTGGTGAAGGCCACCCCATGAACCTGCATGCCATCAAAGCCATCTATAAGTTTGAAATGGCCCGCACCCGCCGCACCATACTGCAAAGCGTCGTTTCGCCGGTTATTTCCACATCGCTCTATTTCGTGGTGTTCGGCGCCGCCATCGGATCGCGCATCGAGAGCGTCGAAGGCGTGGCCTATGGCGCCTTCATCGTGCCTGGCCTCATTATGCTCTCGGTGCTGACCCAGTCGATCACCAACGCCTCTTTCGGCATCTACTTCCCGAAATTCGTCGGCACCGTCTATGAGTTGCTGTCGGCGCCAATCTCGTTCCTCGAGATCGTTCTGGGTTATGTCGGTGCGGCAGCCACCAAGGCCTTGATGATCGGTCTGATCATCCTGGCGACCGCTGCGGTGTTCGTGCCGCTGCAGATCCTGCACCCGGTGTGGATGCTGTCGTTCCTCGTGCTGACCTGCATCACCTTCAGCCTGCTCGGCTTCATCATCGGCATCTGGGCCGATAATTTCGAAAAACTCCAGCTGGTGCCGCTACTGGTGGTCACGCCACTGGTGTTTCTCGGCGGCAGTTTCTATTCGATCTCGATGCTGCCGCCGGTCTGGCAGACCGTCACCCTGTTCAATCCGGTGCTCTATCTGGTGTCCGGCTTCCGCTGGAGCTTTTACGGCACAGCCGACGTCAGCGTCGGCATCAGCCTGGCAATGATCACCCTGTTCCTGGTCCTGTGCCTTGCCGTGATCTGGTGGATTTTCAAGTCCGGCTACCGTCTCAAGAGCTAATCATACTCTTCGAACGTCCACTTTCCGGCTTTCACCATGGCGTTGAGAATATCCCAGTCTCGGGGTGCATCGATATTGGCGCTGCGCGCATCGGGCATGACAAACCCCTTGGTGCCCGCCGGCAGGAAGCTGCCGGTTTCCAGGAACAGGTCCCGGTCGATCAGATAGAACGCGCCGTTCAGCGCATAGGGCATCGGCAAGGCCTGGCGCGGCCCCTCGTGCAGCGTGCCGAGATAAGGTTCAAGATCGCCATCACAAAGCTTCAGGAGCTTTTCCGGCCGGGGCTCTTCGTGCGCAACGACGCTGACCACCGAGCGCGCCTTGCTCTTGCCAGCCAGCGCCAGCACGCCGGCCAGATCGGCAAGTGTCCGCAACGGACTGGTCGGCTGCAAAAGCAGCAGCCAGCCGGGTCCAATATCGGCCGCATCGATCAGATGGCGCACGACATCGGCGCTGGTTGCGGTATCGCTGGCCAGAACATCGGGCCGCAGAGCCGGTGCGGCAGCGCCATGCTCGCCCGCCAGTGCATGCATCTGCGGATCGTCCGTCGATAAAATGACCCGGTCGACCTGCGGGCATTGCCTGGCGATCAATATGGCCCGCTCGACAAGCGTGAACTTGCCAAGCTTGAGCAGGTTCTTGCCCGGCAGCCCCTTGGATCCGCCACGGGCCGGCACAATTGCTGTTATCTGGCGGTCCTGGAACATGGCTCAGTAGGTCAGCATTTTCTCGATCGACAGATCGCATACCGCCAGCGTATCGGCGATTTGCCGGCCAGCCGAACCGTCACCGTAGATCATGTCCTGTGGCCGCTCATCCTGGTCGAACATTGCCGCAATGGCTTTGCTGATCGCATCGCTGTCATAAGCAACATCACGCACGTTGCGGCCCCGGTCACGGCCCTGCTGGCGCGATCCGATATTGACCGCCGGCACACCGAGGTATGCGCATTCGCGGATCGCAACCGACGAGTTGCCGACGATACCGCGCGAGTTCAACAGGATCGACAGAAAGTCCATGGGCCGCAGGTTCTTGTAAAAATGGATCTGCCGCAGTGCGTTGGTTTCCCTGTAGTGCCGGATAGCGCTCGATGTTCCATCCGAACCTGCATCCACATTCGGCCAGAACCACAAGGTCGGCCAGCGCCCTTCATGAACCGCCCGCAGCGTTTTGCGGGCATGCTCTGCAGCGTTTTCATACTCGGTGGTCACCGGGTGCTGCAGCACGACGATATAGCCTTCACCAAGATCCACATCGGCGCCGACGCCGCCATAGCCGGACAGAGTGTCGGTAATGTCCCTGGGTTCTGCCGCAACGGCCTCCCGGGCAAGGTCGATCGAAGGGCATCCGGTGACAAATACACGCTCCGGCCGCTCTCCCATCTTGATCACCCGCTCGCGCGCCGGTGCGCAGGACACCAGATGAACGTCGGCCAGCTTTGTGATCGCATGGCGCACCTTTTCATCGATCGAGCCGGTAACCTCACCGCCCTGCACATGCACCAGCGGCAGGTTCATGTAGGACGCGGCAATCGCCGTTGCCATGGTCTCGAACCTGTCGGCAACGGTCACCACCATATCGGGCTTGAGATTGTCGAACACCGTCGCCAGTTCGGCAATGCCAAGACCGGTCGACTTGGCCGAGGTCACAAGGTTTTCACCTTCCAGGATCATGTAGACCTGTCGGTCGATGTCGAATCCTTCCTCGGCGATGACGTTGACCGCGTTGCCGTACCGGTCAAGCAGGGCAGACGCTGCAACCACCAGCTGCAGCTCCAGATCGGGGTGCGCACGGATCGCCTCCAGCGCGGTTCGGATACGCGAATAACTCGGCCGGGCAGTGACGACCACACAGACTTTACGGGGCATAAATCAGGCTTTCAGGTCTTCGAATTGAAGCAGTTGGTCACGCGATACATCGCGGGCAAGGGTACGTCCAATGAAATCGGCAAGTTTGCCAGCCGGAACACCGGTTCCCGGTTTCTTTGCCGCCAGATGCCGGCGTTTCAGAACCGTGCCTGCGGCAAGATCGCCGCTGGCGACCACGCTCTTTAAAAAGATCTTGCGGTTTTCCAGAACGCTTGCCGGCACCGATGTCTTGTCGGCCGGATGGGCGTTCATCGTCTCCATGAACCGGACACCGCTCACCAGTTGCGCCAGCTCGGAAGGTGTCAGGGACGCCACGACGTCCGGCCCGAAAGCATCGCGGCTGAGCGCGATGTGCACCTCGATCGCCTCAACGCCCAGAGTTGCAGCAGCCAGCCCCGGAAAGATCGTGCCCGAGTGATCGGACAGGCCGACCGCACAGCCAAACCGCTCGCGCAGCTCGCCAAGCACGTTGAGACCGATGGCTTCGGGCGGCGAGGGATACTGGGTCGTGCACTGGAATACACAAAGCGGTGCATCATGTTGCCTGACCGCGTCGACAGCGATACCGATCTCGGCAAAATCGCTCATCCCGGTGGAGACCAGCACCGGCTGGCCGGTTGCCGCCATTGCCGACAGCATCTCGATGTTGGTGATTTCTCCAGAAGCCACTTTCCAGCCGGCAACCCCAACCGTCTTGAGCAGCTCGACCGCCTCGAGCGAGAACGCCGATGACAGGAACATGACCCCGGCATCATCGGCATGGCGCTTGAGCCCGGCCCATTGGTCCGGTGTGAACTCCATCCGCTGCCAGTAGTCATACCGGGTCTCATCCTGGGCAGAGAATTTGACCCGCCACGGCTCGTGCGGCGTCGATTCGGCAGATGCGATATGGGTTTGAAACTTGATGGCATCGGCGCCGGCGCGCGCGGCGGCATCAATATAGGCGTGCGCTGTGCCCAGCGACCCGTCATGCGCCTGCGCCACCTCGGCAATAACCGTGCAGGGCGCATCGGCTTGGGGCGCTGCCAGCCAGGTGTGCAACTTTTCGCTCACTGAAATCCGGTGCCTTTGTTTGCTGACGTGGAACGATATTTCGAACACCGTTCTAAAACAAAGACGCACAAAGTGTGAGCATTAATCTAGGGTGTGGACGGATTCCCGCCCGCCAGCTTCCGGGCAGAGAACGCACGCATTTCACTGCGCCCTCATTGCGTCTCTGTTTCCGGTAGTTGGCTGTTCGTTCTGATGAAGCGTCTTGTCGTCGCTCCACAAAAACTTACATCCCGGCCACCAGGGAATTGAACGTGCCGGTCAGCCCGCTTGAAATGGCCGGCAAAACTGCAATCAGCACCAGTCCGGTTGCACTTGCAATCAACGCGTACTCGATTGCAGTTGCGCCTTCTTCCTGTTTAAGGATGCGTACTATCTTACTCATATCCATACTCTCTCACTAACAGCTCAGATAAAGTTAACAGTCTCTCAATCGAAGCTGACCCTACGTCCGCACTCCTAAGAACATATGAATCGGACCGCGCGATTTCATGTTAATCTTTGTAAATTGCCAAATCAGAGGGCGTGAGCAGCTGTTGACACAACCCAGAGTCGCAGAAAACTGCGGATACTCCCCCGTGTTAACCTTTAATCAATAAATGTTACCAAAACCTTTTATTTCATGCCCATGGCCGGCATCTACCGCCGGAATCTGCGGGCAAACGCCATCAGGGACAGGATTTTGGATGGTGGAGCCGAGGGGAATCGAACCCCTGACCTCAGCATTGCGAACGCTGCGCTCTCCCAACTGAGCTACGGCCCCGTCAATCGCCGCAATATGACGCAAGGTTGTGTGTTCGGCAATCGCCTGGTTCACCCGATTCCAATGTGGTTGAGCCTTGCACACGGGCGATCGCACAGCTACATGTGCATCCAGCATTCACGAGAATAAAGCCCGATCATATGCACCCTGTCCTTTTGCTGATCATCACGGTCATCGACTTCTACTTCTATCTCGTTATCGCAATGGTCATTTTGAGTTGGCTGGTCGCTTTCAACGTTGTCAATCTCAACAACCAGTTCGTCCGGCAGGTGCAGCATCTGCTGCACCGGGTGACAGAACCGCTGCTCGGCCCCATTCGCCGGTTCATGCCCGATCTCGGCGGCATCGACCTGTCACCGGTGGTTCTGCTGATCGGCGTCATGTTCGTACGCAATATGGTCAGTTATTACGGTGTGCAGCTGCTGGCTGGATAACGGCCGATGACCGGCCGGACGGCAATCAGCCGGACGGGCAACACCCACATCGTTCTCAATGTCCGTGTCACGCCGAAGTCCGGTGCCGATGCGATCAACGGGCTCTATCAGGCCGCCGATGGCGCCATATCGCTGAAACTTCGCGTAAACCAGCCTCCAGACAAGGGAAAAGCCAACAAAGCGGTCATTGCGCTCTTGGCAAAGCGGCTCGGATTTGCAAAGTCAGCGCTGAGCATCGTGGCTGGCGATACCAGCCGCAACAAACAGATCAAGATCAGCGGGCAACCACAAGCGATCATCCGGTCGCTGGAAAAAATCACCGGCCCAGGGGATGAGGAAAACTGAATAAATGGCAACAGCAGCAGTAATTGACGGCAAGGCCTTTGCAGCCGGCCTGCGCGAGCGCATCGCCGGCGCGGTGGCAAAGCTCAAATCCGAGCACAGCCTGACCCCCGGCCTCGCCGTAGTCCTGGTCGGCGAGGATCCGGCCAGCCAGGTCTATGTCCGCAACAAGGCCAAGCAGACCGTCGAAGTGGGCATGCATTCCGAAGAGCACCGCATGGATGCATCGTCTTCCGAAGCAGACGTGCTGGCCATGGTCGACCGGCTCAACAACGATCCCGCCATCCACGGCATCCTCGTGCAATTGCCCCTGCCCGATCAGATCGATTCAGAAAAGGTCATCAACACCATCGACCCGGCCAAGGATGTTGACGGCTTCCACGTCATCAACGCCGGCAAGCTGGCAACCGGCCAGGACGCTTTGGTCGCCTGCACCCCGGTCGGCTGCGTGATGCTGGCAAAGGATGCACTCGGCGATCTGTCGGGCGTCAATGCGGTTGTCGTCGGCCGCTCCAACATCGTAGGCAAGCCGGTTGCACAATTGCTGCTCAAGGAAAACTGCACCGTTACCATCGCTCATTCGCGCACCAGGGACCTGCCCGGCGTCGTGCGCGGCGCTGATCTGGTCATTGCCGCCGTCGGCCGGCCCGAAATGGTCAAGGGTGACTGGATCAAGCCCGGTGCCTGTGTCATCGATGTCGGCATCAACCGCATCGAGCGCGACGGCAAGAACAAGCTGGTCGGCGATTGCGACTATGCCAGCTGCGCCGAAGTTGCCGGCTCGATCACCCCTGTCCCCGGCGGTGTCGGCCCGATGACCATCGCCTGCCTCCTGCACAATACGGTCCGCGCTGCCTCGGCTGCGAACGGGATTGAAACACCGCAGATGTAGGCCCGCCGTTCTGTTTTTCGCAGACGGGACGATCTCACAGGACTCTCCCTCCTCGTCATCCCGGTGAAAACCGGATCCAGAGCGGCACGGGTAGGCCTCGCTCTGTAGCCCCTGGATTCCGGTTTTCTCCGGAATGACGGACATGGCTAGGAGCAAATTGGATTCACGTTCCTCAACGCGGAAAAGCGGTTATCCCTTCTTTGCCCGCTCGATTGCCTCCACGATCAAGCGGCACGCCATCTCATGGCCGCCCCAGCCGAGCGTCTGGGCCCACTTGCCGGACTCAAGGTCCTTGTAGTGGGTGAAGAAATGCTCGATCTGCTTGACTTGGATCTCCGGCAGATCGGAAATGTCGCCGACCTTGTCATAGCGCTGGGTGATGCGGCTGACCGGCACCGCAACGATCTTTTCATCGCCGCCGGCTTCATCCTTCATGTTCATCACGCCGATTGGCCGGCTGGCAATCACCGCGCCCGGCACCAGCGTGCGCTGTGACACGATCAGCACATCGACCGGATCGCCATCTTCCGACAGCGTGTGCGGAATGAACCCGTAATTCCCCGGATAGCGCATCGAAGTGTACAGGAACCGGTCGACCACCATGGTGCCCGCGTCCTTGTCCATCTCGTATTTGATCGGCTCGCCACCGATCGGCACCTCGATTATGACATTCACTTCCTCAGGCGGGTTCTCGCCAATGGAAATAGCATCAATGCGCATCGTTGCTTTCCTTCTGAAAATCGTCCCGGGATGGTTTAGACTAGGATTCTGGCCCTGGGTACACAATGCGCAATAGGAATGGCTATGTCGAGCAGGCTCAAAAAAATTGCGATTGCCGGTCTGGTAGCCACAATCGGGTATTCAATTGAGGCCACTGCCGAACCGGTCAGCCAATATTCGTCGATCGCACCTGACAAATGCCGCCAGCTGACCGCAGATGAAGAAAGCGGCAGCGTCACCTTCTCATGCCCCGGTCCCGCCGGCATCGATGTGTGGGTTGGTGAGGGTGATTTGCGCACGTTTCTCGCCTATGGGCCTGAGCCGCGCAAGCAATGCGCCGCCCAACAGACCTTCGGCAGTTTCAACACGGCCGGCCCGACCATGGAATGGCGCATGGCGGACGGCGCACCGTTTGCCACCATCATTCGCTACAAGATGGACAGCGGCAACGGTAAGCGGTTCAACTTTCTGGTCGTCACCGCACTTCGCGGCGGCCAGACCTGCCATATGGCCTACGTCGATGGCTCCTTGCCCCGGCACAATGAACTGGCCCGCGACATCGCCGACAATCAGGCCCGCCAGTTCAACTGCGCCACCGACACCCCTCAGCTGGTGACCAACAGGGACTATCAGCTCTCACACCTGGTGTCCGGCGTCCCGTGCGGCCCCGATGCAGCAATGAAGTTTCAGGAATAGATCATACCAACGGCAGGCTCCAGTTTTGCCCGACCAGCTCCTTGCCGAACGAGTGATGGTGCTCTTCTTCGATCAGTTCAAAACCCACCGTCTCATAGATCCGCCGTGCCGAGCCAAGAATGTCGTTGGTCCACAAAGTCAGCGTCTTATAGCCCCGGTCGCGGGCGAACTTGATCACCTCATCGACGAGTTTTGCGCCCAAACCCAACCCGCGTGCCCATGGCTCGACATAAAGCATGCGAAGCTTGGCAACCTCGTCTGAGACCTTGACCACGAACACCGAGCCTGCGACCTCGCCATGGCGCTCGGCAATCCAGCATCGCTCCAGAGCCGGGTCATGGGTCTTGACGAAATCGCTGACAATCTCGGACACCATGCCCTCGAACGTGGCGTCCCAACCGTACTCCTCATGATACAGCACGCCATGCCGGTGAACCACCCAGCCCATGTCACCACACCTCGGCGCGCGCAGGATATAGGGCTCCTCAAGCTCCGTGCGATTGCCAAGCAACCGGCTGATCGTGTCCATGGAACCGACAAGCCGCGCGCGCTCCGTCGGGTCCAATGCGCCAAGGATCTTGCGCGCCTCATCGCAAGCAGCCTGCTTGAGCAGCAAAAAAGCCTCGCCCCCCGCATCTGTTATCGTCAGCACGGATTGCCGGGCATCGCTCGGCGGCGTTTTGCGCGTCAGCAGTCCCCGGCTTTCGAATTTTTTCAGAATACGGCTGAGATATCCGGCATCGAGGCCCAGCTCTTGGGCAAGAACACTGGCGGTCAGCCCATCGCGATGCGCCAGCTCATAAAGCACGCGGCTTTCGGTGAGCGTAAAGGACGTGTCCAGCAGGCTGTCCGACAACAGCCCGATCTGGCGGGTATAGAACCTGTTGAAGGCCCGCACGGACGCAATGTGCCGGTCGAGTACCCCGATTGCCATCTGCTTTCCTCCGGAACAGAAAGCATGCGGGAATTTAGTTGACTGAGTCAACTATTTTCAGACGGAAGACACCGATCATCTGCTACAGGATGGACAGCGGCGGCGGCAGATATTTCAATTCTCCAGGCGTAACCGCACTCTGGCGCGGGCAGTGGCCGATGCCGAATTGATTTTGTGCATTGCAATGCGATTTCAATAATGCAATGCAGCATGACAGTATCTGCAAGCTTCCCCGGATCCGACTGACGATGGAAACCAACCTCAACGCCGCACCGGATTGGCTATATCTGCTGCGCGAGTTCTATGAGCTTTATCGCCACCTGCCATCCGGCGGAAGTTCCAAGATCCGGGCCCACCAGCGCGCGGTCCGTGAAGCGATCAGCCGGGTGAAGAACGCCAACGCCGCCATCAAAATGGAACCGCCGCAACAGCTGCCGGCAACCGCCCATCTGCGCCGCGCACTGGACGAGGGACGCCAGCAGCGTCAGGCGAGTATCGTGCGCTCGGTCGATTCGATCCGCAATCACCTGGTCTGGCAGTACGGTTATGAAAAAATGCCGGAATCGCTCAAGCAGAAATATGCATATGCCGAACTATGCGGCCCAACCGGGCCGATATTGTCTGATGAGGTCATTCTCGGGCTGGTGTTGTTTGCGCCTGGATGCACGTACCCTGCCCATGCACACAAGGAAATCACCGAAAGCTATATCTGTTTGTCGGGGTCCGTATCGGAAAACCATCAGGGCGTTTATGCCCCCGGCTCGTTGATCTTTAATCCACCGGACCAGCTGCACCGGATCACCGTCTCGGACCGCGAACCGGCCCTCATGGCCTATGCTTGGGTCGGTCCGCGCGAAAGCCTGGCAAATCAGAAAATGATACTCCAGCGGACCAAATCCCGGCGGTCCCCGTCAAAGTAGCCGAAGCTGAAAATGGTGACCGCACGATCACCCGTCATAGCTCTGCTTGCCCCAGTCCCGGTGCCAGGTGCGCACCAGATGGCGTTTGGTGGCCGGATCATCACTGTCGATGAACTCGCTGCGGTAATGGGCGGTCTCAACGTTGTTGAGATACTGCATCTGGCCGCGCTCGATTGGCAGGCCGAACCACAGGTTCTCATCCAACGTCACCTCATTGAGGACGGCAAGCGCATCGCGCATATCTGAAGGCACCTCGATGCCGGCGACCTCATAACCCTTCTGGTTGAGACTGGTGTTGGCCCTGACATTGAGGCGCTTGCCATCCCAATGGAACATCGGCGCGCGCGCCACTTTCGGCGCACCATCGACATGTTCGGCCTGGCGGTCCCACAGCATCGGTTCATAAAGCCGGGCCAGCTCGCGCGGGTGTTTTTCCAGCATCCGGTTGTGCACCGAATAAAGGCTGCAGAACCGCGACAGCCCGCCTTCCCTGGCCGGATGGTGGCACAACAGGCCGACATAGTCCGGCGGCGCCAGCCCGAAGGCATTGTCGGTGTGGAACACCAGTTCGACACTGGTCGCCGAACCGCGCACGCCATACTCATATTTGACACCCGTGTCGGTCACATCATAGAGCATCGTGCCGATCCACTTTTGCGCCACCGGCCGGGCGATCAGATGCCCCAGCACCCAGAACACCGCAACCGCAGACTGTGCGCCAAGCGCGTCCATCGGCAGCCGGTCAATTACCGCAACGCCGGTGCCATGCGCAAGCTTGTGGCGTGCCTCGGCCATAACTTTGCCGACCTCGGTCATCTCGAAGTGTTCCGGCTTGCGCAGCATCTCCGGCAGAGGATTGGCCTTCATATGTTCAGCCATGCGGTGAATTTCCTCCATCGCGGCATCGCTGATCGGCACGATGCAATCGAGCGGATCGATCGTGTCGCAGGTCCAGGCCCGATGATCGGTGATGACATGATCAAGCGGCGTGCCAGGAGTTTCAGGCATGATATTGAGGGTGTCGGTCTGCAACATGGCGGACGGCTCCAGGTTGTCTAACGTTTGGCGCGATCATACCTGGCTGGTGATGCTTTACAATATCCCCGTCCTCGTTGCCGTACCCAATCTGCCTTCCTCGGGCGTGAGCCGAGGACCCATCTGCAAATTGATGTTGATCATTCGATGGGCCCTCGGGTCACGCCGGAGGGAAGCATGAAAGGAGCCCTTACCGGCCGCCCGCCAGCGCCGCGTTCTCTGCCGAGATCCGCACATAGAGCATCGCTGCGTTGAGCACCGAGAACACCAGCGCCAGCGGCCACAGCCCGAACACCATCGGCAGGCAGGCAATCTCTGCCGTCACCAGCACATAATTGGGATGCCGCAAATAGCGGTACGGCCCGGCCGCGACCAGTTGCTCACCCGGCACGACGATAATCCGCGTCGTCCAGCGCTGGCCCATGGTCGTCAGTATCCACAGCCGGAACACCTGCAGCACGGCATAGCAGCCAAGAAAGAACCAATTTACCGGCTGGGACGGTGCCAGCCAGATCAGACTGGCCAGCCAGCTGACATGCATAAGCACCATGACCGGATAATGGCCGCGCCCAACCTCATATCCACCATCGGCAATGAGCCGGGCAGTATTGCGCTGCGCAATCACCAGCTCGCTCAGCCGCTGCGCGATGACAAAGGCTAAGATGGCCCATTGCAGGATCATCAGCTGATAAACGTCGCATAGGAGGCGGTGAAGCCGGGGCCGAGCGCACTGATCAGGCGCCGTCCGCCCTGCCCCGCCTGAAGCGCCCGCGACAGAACGAACATCACCGTCGGCGCCGACATGTTGCCGTAGTCGTGCAGGACCCCGCGCTCGGTGTTGAGCACGCCCTGATCGAGCGCAAAGACCTCTTCCAGCGCGTCCAGCACCTTGGCGCCGCCCGGGTGAAAGGCAAACCCGTCGATATCGTCAAACGACAAGTCATGATTGTCCAGGAAGCCTTGGGTAGCCGAGTGCATCTGCTTTTTCACAAACGCCGGGATCGACCGGTCAAAGATCACGCCAAGCCCGTTGCCATCGACCCGCCAGCCCATGATATCGAGTGTTTCAGGCCACGTATGCTCACCGGTATGTTCGAATTCGCCGAGCGCATCGCCATCGGCGGTGGAAACAATCGCCGCCGCCGCGCCATCGCCGAACAGGGCGCTGGCAACGACATTCGATTTGCTGGTTTCTTCATACTGGAACGCCAGCGTGCACAATTCGATCACCACCACCATCACAGTCGAGCCCGGATCGGCCGCCGCCAGCCGTGCCGCCAGCGACAGACCGGTTGCCCCGCCGGCGCAGCCGAGCCCGAACACCGGCACCCGCCGCACCGTGTCGCGAAAACCGGCCCCATGCATTTGGCGCGCTTCGATGGTCGGCGTGGCGATGCCGGTTGAAGACACCGTCACGACGGTATCGATCTCGGCCGCTGTCAGGCCGGCTTCGTCAAGCGCTTTGCCGGCCGCTTCGGCAAACAGCTGACAACTGACTCGAACGTAAGCGTCATTTCGCGTCTGCCAGTCGTTGGGCGTTGCGTACCAGTCCGCCGGACAGGCCGCAAAGCGCTGCGCAATCCCGGCATTGTCGAACACCGGTTTCAGCCGCTCGAAATTCCCCATCCGCCCGGAAAACAGCGCCTCGGCCGCCACCGCCACATCGCGCTGCTC
>JABDJG010000286.1 GCA_013002595.1 Hyphomicrobiales bacterium
CCTGGTGACGCAGCAGTATGACGCTGCCTTGCGGCCGGCCGGTCTGCGCGCCACTCAATTCACGGTCCTGTCGGTCCTGATGGCCAAAGACCGGATGCGCCAGAGCGAACTGGCCAGGGTCTTAGGCATGGAGGGAACAACATTGACCCGTAACTTGCAGCCCTTGCTCAAGAAGGACTGGATCCGCATCGATCGCGACGACGATCAGCGGGTACGGCTGATTTCGCTGACCCATGGCGGCAAGCATGTTCACAACGAGGCAAAGCCGATGTGGCTGCAGGCTCAGACCCGCCTTGTGAACGAACTCGGGCAGGGCCAGTGGGCATCGCTGGTCGCGGCTCTGAAAAGCACCGCCGAGGCTGCTGAGCAAACCTAGCTACAGGTTAGCGGTTTTGTGCAGAAACATGTAACTACATTATTATGGAGATTAACGAAATGAATATCCAGAACCGCCCCGTTGTCTGGAGTGCAACTCACAAATTATGGCTCGCCATGGTTTTGGCGGCGCAATTGACAGCTGCATATGTGATCGGCTCTGGCCACTGGTTGGCCAACGATGCACACAGCCTGCTACCACCGATCGGCATAACCGCGGTGGTCCCCGTCGTTATCTTTGTCCTGGCCTACAATGTCTTGCCGGCATTCCGCAGTTTTGTTCTGGCCCTGGACATTCGTTTGTTGACCGCGGTGCAGCTGTGGCGGGTTGTCGGTCTCGCCTTCCTGTTGCTCTACGCCCTGGAAATCCTGCCGGCGTCGTTTGCCTGGCCCGCCGGCATTGGCGATGTGGCCGTCGGTATCAGCGCGATATACGTGCTTTCGCGGATGAACAATGATCCGGCCTACGTTACCGGCAACGGCTATGCCGCGTTTCATGCAATGGGGCTGTTGGACTTTGCTGTCGCCATCGGCACCGCCGGTCTTGCTGCCGGCGGTTTTCCGGGTTTGACCTCGAACGGCCCGACGACTGCTGCCATGGACGTGTGGCCATTGAACATTTTCCCCAGTTTCATCGTGCCGGTGTTCATCATCCTGCAGCTCACCGCCCTGTTGAAGGCAAGACAGATGCGCCGTGCAATTGCAGGCAAGGCACAATCGGCTAGCCAACCCGCATAGCCTTTTCTTCAGACAGAAATATGTAAATACACATAGTAAATCCCGGGAAGGTACCATCGACTATGAACAAGATTGAACACTTCTATGAAGCAAAGACAGTCTGGCACAGGTTGTCAGACTGGCTGTGGGCATTCGATGTTGGGTTGGATCTGGATCCGGTTGAGCATTCACTTATCGAGGCCAACAGGAAAATTGCGCAGCTTGATGCAAGGGTTTTGCGCCTGGAAACCCGGCATCGACAGACTAAAAGCCAGTAAACAGCCGAAAAATGGCTGAAATCTGAGGCAGGTCGATTGCTGAACAGAAGTGGGGCTCCGCAATGGATGGCAGCGGAGCCCCGTTCTGCAGAGGTCAGCGAATTGGGGTCTGTGAGAGGGACCGCTGACCAAACGTAAATTAGCATAATACAGTAACCTGTAAACAAAAAATTTCGTGTTGTTTCATTATGGTTCACACAACCGATCCCAGCGATGCTGTGGATTCGACTTCAAGCCGTTTGAATTCTATGACGTAATGAGAACTTCAAGTCGGCATTGTCGCAATCAGGCGCCCCGTTCGATTGGCAAGTCAGTTGTGCCCGAACGATCCGGTCTGCGAATGATCCGGCCGAATTCGCCACACGGATCAAATACAATTACGTGGAATTGATGGGCCCTGACCCCAGCTGCCGTTTGCTCTTGCCCTTGCACCGTCAGTGCGCTACCACCGGCTTGAATATCACGTGGCGACTCTGTTGGGGAAGGGCGCCAATCCGGGTGGCAGCATTGGTGAGCGGCACTTATGCCTGAACTGTTAAAAGACTATCTGCCGATCGTCATTTTCATGGGCGTCGCTGCCGGTATTGCGATTGCTTTGATGGCGTCTGCACTGATATTGGCAGTGCGTAAGCCTGATCCCGAGAAACTTTCGGCCTATGAATGCGGTTTCGATGCATTTGACGATGCCCGCATGAAGTTCGATGTCCGGTTCTACCTGGTGGCAATTCTCTTCATCATTTTTGATCTCGAGGTCGCATTCCTGTTCCCTTGGGCTGTTTCGTTGAAGGAAGTGGGCGTTTTCGGGTTCTGGTCGATGATGATCTTCCTTGCTATCCTGACCGTTGGTTTCATCTATGAATGGCGAAAAGGAGCCCTGGAATGGGACTGACCGGCACCGGCGAGTTGAAAACGTCCGGCATCATCCAGCCGGGTCAGGCCGAATTTTACACCGCCATCAACAACGAACTTGCAGACAAGGGTTTCCTTGTCACCTCAACCGACGACCTGATCAACTGGGCCCGCACCGGCTCATTGATGTGGATGACATTCGGGCTTGCCTGTTGTGCCGTTGAAATGATGCAGGCCTCCATGCCGCGCTACGACGTCGAACGATTTGGCTTTGCGCCGCGTGCTTCGCCGCGCCAGTCTGATGTGATGATTGTTGCCGGCACACTGACCAACAAGATGGCGCCCGCCCTGCGCAAGGTTTACGACCAGATGCCCGAGCCACGTTATGTGATCTCCATGGGCTCATGCGCCAATGGCGGCGGTTACTATCATTATTCCTACTCCGTGGTGCGCGGCTGTGATCGTATCGTCCCGGTCGATATCTACGTTCCGGGCTGCCCTCCGACCGCCGAGGCGCTTGTCTACGGCATCATGCAGCTTCAGAAGAAGATTCGCCGTACCGGCACGATCGAACGCTGATCATCCGAAAGAGCACCATGGACGAAACTTTGCAGGATTTGGGCGATCACATCGCGGCTGAGATGCGCGGCGTTAACGGCTGGCAGGTCGTGCATGGCGAGCTGACGTTGATTGTCAATCGGGCAGATATCGTGTCTGTCTTGCGCTTCCTGCGCGACGATCCGACCTGCAAGTTCTGCTGCTTTATTGATATCTGCGGCGTAGACTATCCCGAGCGCCCCAGCCGGTTTGATATTGTCTACCATTTGTTGAGCCCTTACAATAACTTGCGCGTGCGGGTTAAAGTGCAAACCGACGAGCAGTCAACCGTACCGAGCGTCATCGGCGTCTTTCCGGCCGCCAACTGGTTCGAGCGCGAGGCCTTTGATCTTTATGGCATCTTGTTCGAAGGCCATCCCGATCTGCGCCGCATCCTTACCGATTACGGGTTTTCCGGCCATCCGCTGCGCAAGGACTTCCCGCTGACCGGCCATGTCGAGGTCCGTTATGACGATGAACAAAAACGCGTGGTCTACGAACCGGTGAAACTCGTCCAGGAATTCCGCAACTTTGACTACCTCAGCCCGTGGGAAGGCACCGAATATGTGCTGCCCGGCGATGAAAAGGCTGGAGGCGACTGACCATGGCTGAAGCAGAAGTCCGCAATTTCAACATCAACTTCGGCCCGCAGCATCCAGCCGCCCACGGCGTGTTGCGTCTGGTGCTGGAGCTTGACGGGGAGGTCGTCGAACGTGTCGATCCCCATATCGGCTTGTTGCACCGCGGCACTGAAAAGCTGATCGAGGCCAAGACCTACCTGCAGGCGGTGCCGTATTTCGACCGGCTCGACTATGTCGCGCCGATGAACCAGGAGCACGCCTTTGCCCTGGCCGTGGAAAAGCTTCTTGGCATTACGGTTCCAAAGCGCGGTCAACTGATCCGCGTCCTGTATTCCGAGATCGGCCGGCTCCTGTCGCATCTACTCAATGTCACGACGCAGGCGATGGATGTTGGCGCATTGACCCCGCCGCTGTGGGGCTTTGAGGACCGCGAACAGCTCATGGTGTTCTACGAGCGCGCCTCGGGCAGCCGCATGCATGCAGCCTATGTTCGCCCCGGTGGTGTTCACCAGGACCTTCCGCAGGCGCTGATCGATGACATTGCTGCGTTCTGCGACCGACATCCAAAGCGTCTCGATGACATCGAGGGCCTTTTGACCGACAACCGTATCTTCAAGCAGCGCAACGTCGATATCGGTGTCGTCTCGCTGGACGATTGCTTCGCCTGGGGCTTTTCCGGTGTCATGGTGCGCGGCTCGGGCGCGGCATGGGATTTGCGCAAGAGCCAGCCTTACGAATGTTACGGCGAGCTCGACTTCGACATCCCCATCGGCAAGAACGGCGACAGCTACGACCGTTATCTGATCCGCATGGAAGAGATGCGCCAATCGGTCAGGATCATGCAGCAGTGCATCGATTTGCTAAACAGCGCCGAAGGCCAGGGGCCGGTCTCTTCGGCAGACGGCAAGGTTGTGCCGCCCAAGCGTGACGAGATGAAACAATCGATGGAAGCCCTTATCCACCACTTCAAACTCTATACCGAGGGCTACAAAGTGCCGGCCGGCGAAGTCTATGCCGCTGTCGAGGCGCCAAAAGGCGAATTCGGCGTCTACCTCGTCTCGGACGGCTCCAACAAGCCGTACCGCTGCAAGATCCGCGCACCGGGTTTTGCCCATCTCCAGGCAATGGATTTCATGTGCCGCGGCCACATGCTGGCAGATGTGTCGGCGATCCTGGGTTCGCTTGACATCGTGTTCGGGGAGGTCGACCGATGAGTGTGCGCCGCCTTGATCCCGTCCAGCCCAAAAACTTCAAGTTCACGCCCGCCAACCTGAAGTGGGCCAGGGATACCATCAAGAAGTACCCAAAGGGCAAACAGGCCTCGGCCGTGATTCCGATCCTGTGGCGCGCCCAGGAACAGCATGACGGCTGGACCAGTGAGGCTGCGATCCGCTGCGTCGCCGAGATGCTGGATATGTCCTATATTCGTGTTTATGAGGTCGCGACCTTCTACACGATGTTCCAGCTGTCGCCGGTCGGCAAGCGTGCTCACATCCAGGTCTGCGGCACGACGCCGTGCATGCTGCGCGGCGCCGAAGATCTGATCAAGGTGTGCAAGAGCAAAATCGCCGGACAACCGCACCAAGTGACTGCCGATGGCAACCTGTCATGGGAAGAAGTCGAGTGCCTTGGTGCCTGCACCAATGCGCCGATGGTTCAGATCTTCAAGGACGTCTATGAAGACCTGACGCCGCAAGATCTCGAACATATCATCGATAGCTTTGCAGCTGGCAAGACACCCAGGACCGGCCCTTACAACGGTCGGCAGTTCTCAGCACCGCTCGGCGAACTGACCTCCCTGACAGATGAATCGCTGTACAACGGCAAGACCAGGCCAGCGCCGGCTGCCCGAAAATCTCCAGGCAAGCCTGCCGCACCGGTGAAAAAGGCAGCGGCGCCGGCCAGGAAAACCACTGCAGCCAAAAGGCCCGCCAAGGCGGCCAAACCGGCCGAGAAGGGCCAGCCGGCCGCGATCAAGAAGCCCGCCAGGCCGGATGATCTCAAACTCATCTCCGGTGTCGGCCCCAAACTTGAGGGCGTGCTCAACGGCCTGGGTATCTACAGGTTCGACCAGATCGCAAAATGGACCAAGGCTGAGCGCGAATGGGTCGATGGCTACCTGAACTTCAAGGGCCGGATCGAGCGCGATGAGTGGATCAAGCAGGCCAAGGCGCTGGCCAAGGGTGTCAAGTGATGCTGCAAGATAAAGACCGCATATTCACCAACCTGTATGGCCTGCACGATGTTGGCCTGAAAGGTGCCATGCGCCGCGGGGCCTGGGACGGCACCAAGAAAATGCTGCAGCTCGGCCGTGACGGCATCATCAACGAGATGAAGGCCTCCGGCCTGCGCGGCCGTGGCGGCGCCGGCTTCCCGACCGGGCTCAAGTGGTCGTTCATGCCGCGCGAGATCGGCGAGCGGCCGCATTATCTTGTCGTCAATGCCGATGAGTCCGAGCCCGGCACCTGCAAGGACCGCGAGATCATGCGTCATGATCCGCACCTTTTGGTCGAAGGCTGCCTGGTTGCCGGTTTTGCCATGGGCGCCCACACCGCCTTCATCTATGTGCGCGGTGAATTCATCCGCGAGCGCGAGGCGCTGCAGCGCGCTGTCGATGAGGCCTATGAGGCCAGGCTCATCGGCAAGAACAACAAACACGGCTGGGATTTCGATGTTGTCGTCCACCACGGCGCCGGCGCCTACATCTGCGGTGAGGAAACCGCGATGCTGGAAAGCCTGGAGGGCAAGAAGGGCCAGCCGCGCATGAAGCCGCCGTTCCCGGCCGGCGTCGGCCTTTATGGTGCGCCATCGACCATCAACAACGTTGAATCGATCGCCGTTGCGCCAACCATCCTGCGCCGCGGCGCCAACTGGTTTGCCAATCTTGGCCTTGAAAACAACACCGGCACCAAACTCTTTTGCATCTCGGGTCACGTCGAGCGGCCATGTAATGTCGAAGAAGAAATGGGCATCACCTTCCGTGAGCTGATCGAGCGCCACTGCGGCGGTATACGTGGCGGCTGGGACAATTTGAAAGCAGTGATCCCCGGCGGCTCGTCGGTGCGCTGCGTCCCGGCTGACCAGATCATCGACTGCCCGATGTGCTTTGACAGCCTGATGAAGCTGAAGTCGGGTCTCGGCACCGCCGCCGTTATCGTCATGGACAACTCGACCGACATGATCAAGGCGATCGCCCGGCTGGCTTATTTCTACAAGCACGAAAGCTGCGGCCAGTGCACGCCATGCCGCGAGGGTACGGGGTGGATGTGGCGCGTTCTGACCCGCATGGTTGAAGGCCGCGCTGAAAAACGCGAAATCGACATGCTGCTCGATGTTTCCTACCAGATTGAAGGTCACACCATCTGCGCACTCGGCGATGCGGCCGCCTGGCCGGTCCAGGGCCTGATCACCCATTTCCGCCACGAAATCGAAGCCCGCATCGACGAATTCTCCGCCACCCCGGATCCTGACGGTGCCATCACCGAGCGTGCCGCCATGGCAGCAGCGGAGTAAGATGATGCACCTGGCCCAGCTCAATGTCGGCACGATGCTGTATCCGCAGGATGACCCTCGGATGGCCGAATTCATGGACAATCTGGACCGGGTAAACGCTATTGCTGACCGCGCACCCGGTTTTGTCTGGCGGCTGCAGGACGAATCCGGCAATGCAACGTCTATCCAGGCTTTTGAGGACCCGGAACTGCTGGTCAATCTCAGCGTTTGGGAAACGCCCGAGGCACTGCAGGCATTCGTATGGCAGACTGTTCACAAGCAGTTTTACGCTCGCCGTGCCAAGTGGTTCGAAGTCATGGACAAGATGCACTTCGTCATGTGGTGGGTCGAGCCAGGGGTGATACCGACGACGCTCGAAGCACGCGAGCGCCTTGAGTATCTTTGGGCGAACGGGCCAAGTGATTACGCCTTCGGCTGGGAAGACCTGCCGAATGTCGAGATGTGGAAGAAAGCACGCTGCGCCTGACGGTTGCAGGGAGCAGGATTGGGACATGCCAAAGGTCATCGTAGACGGCACAGAAATCGAGGTTGAAAACGGCACCACGCTGATCCAGGCGTGCGAGATGGCCGGCGCCGAGATTCCGCGCTTTTGCTACCACGAGCGCCTGTCGATTGCTGGCAATTGCCGCATGTGCCTGGTCGAGGTAAAGGGCGCGCCCAAGCCCCAGGCGTCGTGCGCCATGTCGGTCAATGACTTGCGTCCCGGTCCCAATGGTGAGCCACCCGAGATTGCGACCAACTCGGCCATCGTCAAGAAGGCCCGTGAGGGCGTCATGGAATTCCTTTTGATCAATCACCCGCTCGATTGCCCGATTTGCGATCAGGGCGGTGAATGTGATCTGCAGGACCAGGCCATGGCCTACGGCATCGACAAGAACCGCTATGCCGAGAACAAACGGGCCGTTGAGGACAAATATATCGGTCCGCTGGTCAAGACCGTGATGACCCGCTGCATCCAGTGCACCCGTTGCGTCCGGTTCTCGACAGAAGTCGGCGGTGTCCAGGAACTCGGCCTCATCGGCCGCGGTGAGGACGTCGAAATCACCACCTATCTCGAACACGCAATGGAGTCCGAGCTTCAGGGCAATGTCATCGACTTGTGCCCGGTTGGCGCGCTGACCTCTGCGCCTTATGAATTCAAGGCCCGGCCGTGGGAATTGATCAAGACCGAGACCATCGACGCCATGGATGCCGTTGGTTCCAACATTCGCGTTGATGTGCGCGGACGCGAAGTCATGCGGGTCCTGCCGCGTCTCAACGAGGACGTCAATGAAGAGTGGATTTCCGACAAGACGCGATTCATCTGGGACGGCCTGAAATCACAGCGTCTCGACAAACCCTATATCCGCCAAGCAGGCAAATTGCGCGCGGCATCGTGGGATGAGGCTTTCACCGCTATTGCGGACAAAATGAATGCTGCCGGTCCCGGCAAGACCGCCGCGCTGACCGGCGATATGGCCGCCGTTGAGGACGTCTTTGCCCTCAAAACGCTGATGCAGGCGCGAGGCGTGAAGAATATCGATTGCCGCGAAGCTGGTTCGACACTTGGCGAACGCGGTGGCCGTGCCGGTCTGCTGTTCAACGCAACGATTGCCGGTATCGAAGATGCAGATGCGATCCTCATCGTTGGCGCCAACCCGCGCCTTGAAGCATCGGTCCTGAACACCCGCATCCGAAAGACCTGGCTGAACACCGGTTTGCCCATCGCGGTAATCGGCGAGGAGGCCGATTTAACCTACGATTACAGCTACTTGGGCGCTGGTCCAGAATCACTTTCCAAGCTCGTTGACGGCAAGGACAAGTTTGCCTCCGTGCTCAAGAAGGCAGAACGTCCGCTGATCATTGTCGGCCAAGGCGCGATCGCCCGCGCTGATGGCAAAGCCGTGCTGGCGGCCGCCGCCAGCCTTGCAATCAAGTGCGGTGCGGCGACCGAGGACTGGAACGGTTTTTGTGTCCTGCACACAGGTGCTGGCCGCGCCGGTGCGCTGGAAGTTTGTGCATTGCCGTCCGATGACGGTGGCCTCAACACCGCCCAGATTCTCAAGGGCGCCAAATCGGGCGCCATCGAGGTTGTCTATTTGCTGAACGTCGATGAAATCGACATGAAGGCGCTGGGCACTGCATTTGTCGTCTACCAGGGTAGCCACGGCGATGCCGGCGCCCATCGCGCCGATGTCGTCTTGCCAGGCGCCGCCTATACGGAAAAGTCCGCCACCTGGGTCAATACCGAAGGCCGGCCGCAACTGGCCAGCCGCGCCGGTTTCCCGCCGGGCGATGCCCGTGAAGACTGGATGATTATCCGCGCGCTGTCGGACGTGCTCGGCACGACGCTGGCATTCAATACGCTGCCCGAACTGCGCGCGAAGATGTATGAAGCGGTGCCGCATCTGGCCCGTATCGACCAGATCACACCGGCCGATCCGGCAGAACTTGCCGATCTCGCCAAGGCCGGCGGCAAGCTCGGAAAGGCAGCGTTTGTCTCACCGGTAAAAGATTTCTACCTGACCAACCCGGTCGCGCGCGCCTCTGCCATCATGGCTGACTGCTCTGCGCTTCGTGCCGGACGCAAGCAGGCAGCGGAGTAGGGGACCATGACAGAAATCGCCTGGACCCTCGGAATAATCGTTGTGCAAAGCGTGGCGCTGCTTACCGCGCTGCTGATCGTTGTGTCTTACCTGATCTATGCCGACCGCAAGATCTGGGCGGCAGTGCAACTGCGCCGTGGGCCCAATGTCGTCGGTCCATGGGGACTGCTGCAGTCGTTTGCCGATCTCTTGAAGTTCGTATTCAAGGAGGTCGTCATTCCCGACGGGGCCAACAAGGGCGTCTTCATGATTGCGCCATTGGTGACCTCGATCCTGGCGCTGTCGGCCTGGGCCGTGGTGCCGATCAACGAAGGCTGGTCGGTAGCCGACATCAATGTCGGCATTCTGTTCATTTTCGCCATCTCCTCGCTTGAGGTTTACGGCGTGATCATGGGCGGCTGGGCGTCGAATTCGAAGTATCCGTTCCTCGGTGCGCTTCGTTCCGCCGCGCAGATGGTCTCCTATGAAGTGTCGATCGGCTTCGTCATCATCACCGTGCTGCTGTGCGCCGGTTCGCTCAACCTGAGCGAGATCGTCATGAGCCAGCAGACCGGTATCGGCACCAACGTCGGATTGCCGTCATCGTTCCTCGACTGGTACTGGCTGCCGCTGCTGCCGATGTTCGTGGTATTTTTCATCTCCGCGCTGGCCGAAACCAATCGGCCGCCGTTTGATTTGCCGGAGGCTGAATCAGAGCTCGTTGCCGGCTTCATGGTCGAATATTCGTCAACGCCTTACCTGCTGTTCATGCTCGGCGAATACGTCGCGATCACCTTGATGTGTGCGCTGACCACCATTTTGTTCCTCGGCGGCTGGCTGCCGCCCGTCGATATCGCCATTCTCAACTGGGTGCCGGGCGTTGTGTGGTTCTTCCTCAAGCTTTGTGCGGTGTTCTTCATGTTCGCCATGGTCAAGGCGTTCGTGCCGCGCTATCGCTATGATCAGTTGATGCGGCTCGGCTGGAAGGTGTTTTTGCCGCTCTCGTTATTCTGGGTTGCCTTAACCGCTGGTGTGCTGGTTGCTTTCGGGTGGGCACCATGATCGGGGAAAACTATGGAGTTTACGGCTCTCAGCCTGCTTGGAGCATTTCTGATGCTGATTATGGGCGTCGCGGAATACGCGGTGCTGAAGAGGTACATTTACGTGCCGATGCGCGATCGCCACGAGCGCGACAAGGTGACCGGCTCGCAAAAGACGGATCCCGTGGTGTTCTGGAATATGGCCAAAGCCATGTTCTTCGTCATTATGCCGCTGATCGGGTTCGTGTTTGGCGACGCGATCCTCTCGCCATTCTTCCGGTAGAGCACAGGTTGGAG
>JABDJG010000313.1 GCA_013002595.1 Hyphomicrobiales bacterium
GGACACGATTGTCGTCCCGGCGATACCCTCCACCGGATGATGAGTGAAGCGGCCGACGCCGTCGGTCCGCCACTTGCTGCCGGTGGCAAGTGCGACGTGCTCGGCGCCTGATGCCAGGATGTCATCCACCGTCATGGTGCTGGCCAGGAAAGAGTTTACATTGCCCAGCTTGGTCAACTGGCCGAGACGCCAATCGCGCACCCGGGCCCAGGTGGCAAGGCCGGGCAGCTTTGCCTCCCTGGTCACCCGGCCGCCCCATTCGGTTGAGGCCTCAGCAAGATTGACCTCAATACCGCGCCTGCCGAGTGATACGGCCGCCTCAAGCCCGGCCGGACCGCCGCCGACAATGAGCGCGCTGCCGGTCTCCAGTACTGGCATCTTTTCAGGATGCCAGCCGCGCCGCCATTCTTCGCCCATGGTCGGGTTCTGAGTGCAGCGGATTGGCGTACAGGTACTGTCTCCGGTGATGCAGACATTGCAGCCGATGCACTCGCGGATGTCCTCGATACGGCCGTCTTTGATCTTGGCCGGTAGGAACGGATCGGCGATTGAGGGACGGGCAGCACCGATCATGTCCATGATGCCCTGCTTGACCACCCGCACCATCGTGTCGGGTGATGTGTAGCGGCCAACGCCGACAACCGGCTTGGTGGTCAGGGATTTGACGAATTTGATATAGGGTTCCTGATAGCCTTCCTCGGTGAAGCGGGCGCTGGCTGAATCATTCGACCAGTCGGCGACATTGACGTCCCAAAGATCCGGCAGTTCGGCCAGCATGGCGACGGTGTCATGGCCCTCGCCTTCAGCCGTGATGCCATCGTCGCCAAGCAGTTCATCGACTGCCAAACGCACCGCGATGGCGCAGGTGTCACCGACCGCTTCCCTGGTTTCTTCCAGCACCTCGCGGAACAGGCGCACGCGATTTTCCAGGCTGCCGCCATATTCATCGGTGCGATGATTATGCCGACGCGACAGAAAATGCTGCAGGATGGTCATGTCGTGGCCGGCGTAGACATAGATGATGTCGAAGCCGGCTTTTTTGGCGCGCCGTGCCGCTTTGACATGCCAGCGCCGCACATTGCGTATGTCTTCAAGATCCATACCGCGGGCCTGCACCGGATCGCCGAGGTCAGTCATAACGTGGCTCTGGGCGAGCGGCGGAACCCGGCTGTACAAGTTCGATGCGTGATGACCGTTGTAAACCAGCTCACAGCCGGCGAGCGATCCGTGCGCATGCACCGCCTCGATCATCTTTTCATGCACCGGCAGGTCATGGTCATCCCACATGCGGCCTTCCAGATAGGGCGCAAGCTCGGCGGTGTGATGGATTTCGACCTCTTCGGTGCACACTACGGCCCAGCCGCCTTCGGCCTTCATGCCGCGCATGGCGGCCATCGATTGCGGGTAGCGGTACCCCATGCCACAGCAATGCGGCACCTGATAGAACCGGTTGCGGGCAGTAACCGGCCCGATCTGGACCGGTTCAAAAAGGATGTCATAACGAGAGTCGCGCACTAAGATCTCCTGGTCTTTTAGTTTGATATTCTGTAGCCAGCCGCTCCCAATGACGTCCAGCCGCCTATTTGACGCCATAATCGGCACTATAACGCTCACCAACAAGTGGGATAGCGAGACATGTTCTCGCATGCTCAAAAAACCGGCGGGACAATTCATGCAGAAAATATTCATGGCAGCCAGCCTGGCTGCTGCACTCGTGTGCGGTCTTTGGAGCGGACAAAGCCTTGCAGCGGCCAAGAAGGTCTCTCTCGGCAAGGCGTCCTGGTACAAGATGGGCACGCGTACAGCCAACGGCGAGCGCTTCAACCCGAACGGACTGACGGCGGCGCACCGCACATTGAAGTTCGGCACCAAGGTTCGGGTCACCAACCTGCGCAATGGCAAGAGCGTTGTGGTCAGGATCAATGATCGCGGACCCTTCATTCGAAGCCGCATCATCGATGTGTCGATGGGCGCCGCGCGCCAGATCGGCCTGACCCGGATGGGTGTGGCCAAGGTCAAGGTCGAGGTGCTGCGCTAACCACAAGCCCATTGCCCCATTGCCCTCATCTCGTTAGAGCATGACTTGACCAGCGACGTTGAGCGGACACAAACGAACAATGCGACTTGGCAAAATCTACCGGTATCCGGTCAAGGGTTTCACACCGCAGCAGCTCGAGCACGGCCAGCTGACAGCGGGCGCAGGCCTTGCCTACGACCGCTATTGCGGGTTTTCGTCGGGCAATCTGCCCGACCAGCCGGCACCGGGCACATGGGTGCCGGCGCGGACCTTCCTGCAATTGACGGTCTATCCAGAACTTGCCAGCTTCAAGGCCGATTTTGACGAAAGCGGTCCGTCGATCACTGTCACTGCGCCGGATGGTCAAACAGCGCATGCGAACCTCGATACAACACACAACTTTGCTGATGTGAACAAGCT
>JABDJG010000326.1 GCA_013002595.1 Hyphomicrobiales bacterium
CAACCGGGGCATCAAGAATGTCGGCCAATCGCTGCATGGTCCAGTCCGATGCAACCATACCGCCGTCAACGCGCAACACCGTGTCGCCTGCCCCCTGCCAATCGGCCTTCATCGCTTCCAGGAGATCGCGTGTCTGATAACAAACCGCCTCCAGTGCGGCCTGGGCAATCTCGGCCCGGCCCGTGCCGCGGGTCAGGCCGAACATCGCGCCGCGGCACTCGGCATCCCAATAAGGAGCACCAAGACCAGTAAACGCCGGCACCAGATAAACACTGTGGCCGGCATCGGCAGCCTTGGCCAGTTCACCGGACTGGGCCGCATCATAGATGATCTGCAAGCTGTCGCGCAACCATTGAACCGCCGCCCCGGCAATGAATATCGAACCTTCCAGCGCATAGGCGGGCTTGCCATCCAGCTGATAGGCGATCGTTGTCAGCAGGCGATTGTTGGAGGTCACCGCCTCGGTGCCGGTGTTCAGCAAGGCAAAGCAGCCGGTGCCATAGGTTGACTTCATCATGCCCGGCTGGAAACACACCTGGCCCACGGTCGCCGCCTGCTGGTCGCCGGCAATCCCGCCGATGGCGATTTCACAGCCAAAATGGCTTGCCTCGGTGGTCTCGAAATCGCTCGAGCTATCGCGAACCTCAGGCAACATGGCGCCTGGCACATTGAACAGTTTGAGCAGATCGCCCGACCACTCGCCTTTGTGAATGTCATACAGCATGGTCCGGCTGGCGTTGGTCGCATCGGTCGCGTGCACCGCCCCGCCGGTCAGCCGCCACAGCAAGAAGCTGTCAACAGTGCCAAAGCACAGTTTCCCGGCCTCGGCGGCCGCCCTGGCGCCATCAGTGTTGTCCAGGATCCATGCCAATTTGGTTGCCGAAAAGTACGGATCGAGCAACAAACCGGTCTTTGCGTTAACTTCTTGCTCGACGCCATCTGCCTTGAGATCGGCACAAAACCGGGCCGTGCGGCGGTCTTGCCAAACAATCGCCCGATTAACCACTTTTCCGGTTTGTTTGTCCCAGACAACCGTCGTTTCGCGCTGGTTTGTGATCCCAATCGAAGCGATATCGCTTGGCTCAACACCGGCGTCAGCCATCGCCAACCGGCACACTTCAAGCGTCGTGCTCCAGATATCTTCAGCATCATGCTCAACCCAGCCATCTGCTGGAAAATGCTGGGCAAATTCTAACTGACTGCTGCCGGATACATCTAACCCAGCGTCAAACACAATCGCCCGCGAAGAAGTCGTACCCTGATCTATGGCGAGTATATTTTTATTCATCATCACTTTCCGGCACGCCAAACGGTCAAGACTTACGGTGCGGCTCGATTGTCACAGTCGCGCCAAACTTTACGATCATCAATGCACGGTCATTGACTTAGCTGCAAGAGTCATAAAGAATCGCACGCTGATTGTGGGTGGTTCGGGGACATTGTGCTTCCGGCTAAAAATATGGTGGCCAGACTACAGTGAATATTGAAAATTACGGTTTGCTGCAAAGTGGGGTGCGGCGGTCAAAACTGAAAGCGACCGTTTGCTTGCTTGCATTGGTTTCGTTGTCAACCGCATCACTGCCATCCGCGGCGCAAGCGGAATCGCTGGCCCAGGCATTGACCTCGGCCTATACATCCAATCCGGCCCTGCAGGCCGAACGCGCCCGGCAGCGGGCAACAGATGAGCAGGTTCCCCAGGCTCTTTCCGGCTGGCGGCCAACTATCGTTGCGACTGGCGACGGTGGTGTCGATTACAATAGGACAAGATCGAACACATCACCTGCCCTCACGACCACCAAGAAGACAACCGGTCCTGCCGGTCTTTCAATAGAACTCAACCAGCCTGTCTTCCGCGGTTTTCGGACGGTCAATGAAACCAAACGGGCTGAGTCAAACGTTGAAGCCGGGCGCCAGAACCTGCTGGCCGTCGAACAGCAGGTTTTGTTCGATGCCTCGACGGCCTTCATGAACGTTGTCAGGGACCGCCAGATCGTCAACCTTCGGGTCAAGAATGTCACCTTCCTGCGCGAACAACTGCGTGCCGCCCAGGCGCGGTTCAATGTCGGTGAAATCACCCGTACCGATGTTGCCCAATCGCGTGCCCGTTTGAGCCTGTCGATATCCAATCTGGCGGTTGCCAAGTCCAATCTGCGCACCAGTGAAGCCAATTTCGTCAGATTTGTCGGTCACCAGCCGCGCAAGCTATCGCATATCAAAATTCTGCGCCGGCTGCCCAAAACCATGCAGCAGGCCATAGCCGTGGCTGAACAAGCCAACCCGAACGTTTTGGCAGCAACGCATCTGGAAGATGCCTCTGTTTATAATACAGAGGCCGTGAAGGGCAATCTTCTGCCGACTGTCTCGCTCCAGGCGCGCTATGATTATCGCGAGAATCCCGGCGCGAGAACAAATTCCAACGAATCCGCCAGCTTACTTGGCGTACTTCAAATCCCGCTGTATCAGGCCGGCCGGGTCTATTCAGAGGTTCGCGAAGCCAAGCAGCTGTCCAGTCAACGCCGGCTGGAGACACTCGACGTTCGCCGTCAGGTCCGCGAAACCGCGGTGAGCGCCTGGCATGCGCTCATCGCCTCGCGCCAAACCATCAAATCGTTCACCGACCAGGTCAATGCCAACCAGTTCGCGCTGGAAGGCGTGCGTCAGGAAGCCCTTGTTGGTTCGCGCACGACGCTGGACGTGCTCGATGCCGAGCAGGAACTCGTCGATTCACAGGTCAACCTTGTTCAGGCCCGGCGCGATTCCATTGTAGCCGCGTACCGGTTGCTCGGCGCAATCGGCAAATTGACGGCCCACGATCTGCGGCTGCGCATACCGATCTACGATCCTGAAGAGCACTATGTGGGCACTCGTGACCGACTGTTTGGCACGAACACCGAAACGGTCGATTAGTCTCGCGACATCAGCTGCTTCATCGGGACTTCAACGTCCGCGAGCATACCGGCATCAACCAGCGTGCCACTGGCGACTAAGCGTCTCGACACGGCTACATCGCGCACCGCATTGATCGCCGCCATGGCATTCACCTTGCCGTCACGCAGGTAGAACAGGCTGAACGCACCATCGTCCGGATTGCCGCGCATGACGGCATCATCGAAGCTATCGGGAATGCCGAGCATCTGCAGGTTGCAGTCATACTGATCAGACCACCCCCACGGCGTATCATCATAAGGCTCTTCACGCCCGCAGATGATCTTGGCGGCCGCAATCGCCTGGTTTTGGGCATTCTGCCAGGTCTCCAGCCGCATCCGCCGGCCAAGCCTTGGGTTGATATGGTTCGTCACATCGCCAGCCGCGTGAATGTTGGCATCTTCGGTGCGGGTAAACTCATCGACCCAAATGCCGCCTTCACAGGCAAGCCCGGCGGCACTGGCAAGTTCACTGTTCGGAATGACGCCAATCCCTGCAACGATCACATCGCCCTCAACGAGCGTTCCATCCTTGCACGCGATCCGGCAGCCTTGTGCGCCGGTCTCGATCTTGTCGGGCATCACCCCGCACACCACGTCGACACCGTGCCCTTTGTGCATGTCGGTGACAAACCGGCTGACTTCGGGCCCCGCCACACGGGCCAGCACCCGCTCGGCAACCTCCATGACAACCGCCTCACAGCCCAGCTTGCGCGCCGCGGCGGCGACTTCCAGGCCAATCAGCCCGCCGCCGACAACGATGATCCGGCGGCCGGGCACCAGGGCCTTTTGTAACGCCAGGCAGTCATCAATACCGCGCAGGTAATAGATCGGCGCTTGTTCGCTGCCGGGCACATTCAGCAGGCGCGGCCGCGCGCCTGTCGCCACGATCAGCTTGTCATAGGAAAGCCCGGCCGCGCCTTCGATATCCAGCTGTTGCGCCGTCCGGTCGATACTGACGGCCTTGAGGCCGGGGCGAAAATCGATATCGAGCCCGGCCAACTCATCGAGTGACAGATACCAGGTCGTTTCCGGTTCGGCGTCACCAACCAGGACCTTTTTCGACAATGGCGGGCGGTCATAGGGCGGATGAGGTTCATCGCCCAGCAGGATGACCTTGCCGGTAAAATCATACTGCCGAAGCGTCTTTGCCGCCCAGCAGCCGGCCTGTCCGGCACCGACAATCACAACCTGGTTCATATTTGCCAACTCCAGTGAGGAACCGCGGCCCACTTGCCATATGGCTCAGCGCCCGTCCAGCAATTCCGCAATACTGTCATCGAGAAATCTGGCAAAGGCCGGCTCATTGCCCGGACTGGCAACACAGTGCCCCCAGGGCGAGGCAAAGACCCGCAACTCGGCATGGCGCATGTGCCCGACCTCGATGGCGTTGTCCTCGGGCGGAAAATACAGATCATCGCTGCACGGGATCACGATCGCCCGCGCCGTGATCGACGACAGTGCCTTGGCAAGATCGCCGCCATACAAATCGTTCGCGCTGATATCGCCAAGCTGCCAGGTCTTCAGCTTGGCCAGAAGGTTGTTGGCGTCCCAGTTGTCGGCATGATCCTTGCCCCAGTCGTCCATCAGTTCATCCGGTGTCGCGAATCCGAGCTGGCGATAGAGCCCGTCGCGATAGAATGTCTGCGAGAACGCCCAGCCGGCATAGACCCGGCCAAACGCATCAAGCCCGGCGACCGGCGGCTCAGCGTAATCGCCGGCTTGAAACGAACCATCGGCCGTCAATGCGGCTTTCACACCTTCAAGAAAAACATGATTGTGCGGTGATGTCTTTGCAGAGGCGCAAAACGGCAGGATGGCATCGACCATGCCGGGATATTGCGCCGCCCATTGATAGGACTGGCAGCCCGCCATCGACCAGCCGGTGACAAGCGCAATCCGCTCAACGCCAAGCTGTTCGGTCAACAGCCGGTGTTGACAGGCGATATTGTCCCACAAGGTCACATCGGGAAACCGAGGCCCGTCCGCCGGTGCCGGGGCATTGCTTGGCGACGATGAAATCCCGTTGCCAAACAGATTGATCGACACAACATAGTGCCGTGCCGGATCAATCGCCCTGCCCGCGCCGAAGAAGCCTTCATTGCGGGTATGTGTGCCCGTGTAGAACGTCGGCATGACAACAACATTGTCTTTTGCAGCGTTCAGCGTCCCATAGGTCTTGTAGGCCAATCGCGCCGACGGCAAGACCGCGCCGGACTGCAAGATGACATCGCCCAACTCGAAAAAGTCGGCATCTGTGCTCATGGCTCCACACCCATTTTGCGTCAACCGGTCGGTCTCAATAGAGCCGCAGATACTCCTCGATCTCCCAGTCAGAGATATAGACCGAATAGCGCTCCCATTCATCTGCCTTGTAGGCGCAGAACGAACTGTGCATCTGCTCGCCGAGCACATCGCGGAAAAAATCGTCGGCTTGCAGCAGCTTGGTTGCCTCATCGAGTGACCGCGGCAAGGCCTGGACGCCGGCTTCCTCGAACTCTTCTGCCGTCATCACATAAAGGTCGCGGCCAAGCTCGGGACCCGGATCGATCTTTTCCTTGATGCCTTTGACCGTTGCCGCCGTCGTGCAGGCCATCGCCAGATACGGGTTCATGCACATGTCGGTTGCCCGGTTTTCGATGCAATAGCGGTTCTGCGGCAGGCGCAGCATGGCCGATCGGTTGTTCGGGCCATAGGTCACATGGGTCGGCGCCCAGGTATAAACACCGCCCTCAAAGCCCGGAACCCGCGCCACCAGCCCTTTATAGGAATTCACCGTCGAACAGGTGATCGCGGCCAGCGAACCACCGTGCTGCAAAAGCCCGCCTACGGCATTATAGGCCTCTTTCGACCAGCCCTTCTTGCTGTCGCCGAAGATGTTCTTGCCGGTCTTCTTGTTCTGGATCGAGAAATTGATATGTGCGCCCGAGCGCCAGTCGCCAAGCGTCGGCTTGGGCATATAGGTCACGAACATGCCGTGCTTCTTGGCAACTTCCTTAAGCAACACCCGAAGGAACACCAGCCGGTCGGCCATTTCGACCACATCGGTGTAGCCGAAATCCAGTTCAAACTGTGAATAAGCGCCCTCACAGACCACATCGTGCAGGTCCCACTTGAGCTCGCCGAGAATATCGATCAACTCGCCCAGGAAACCCATTGAATCGATTGAAGCTTCCACATCATAGCCCCAGGCCTGACGGCGCGGTTTGTTGCCGCTCGGCAGAACCGGATCATTGTCGAACGCCTTGACCGGCCGGCCCTCGTCATCATAGCGCAGCACCATGAATTCAGGCTCGACACCGGCCATCGGTTTGAAACCGGCCGCATCGGCCGCCGCAACCTGTCGTTTCAGGGCTGAGCGCGGGCACAGATTGTAGGGTTTGCCCTGCCAATAAAGATCGGCAAATATCCAGGCTTGGGTTGAGTCCCATGGACAGATGTAGACCGC
Organism: Hyphomicrobiales bacterium; assembly: GCA_013002595.1. Lineage (GTDB taxonomy): Bacteria > Pseudomonadota > Alphaproteobacteria > Rhizobiales > Aestuariivirgaceae > JABDJG01. Next base: position 6,373 of record JABDJG010000326.1, read on the forward strand.
ATCGAGATCGGGGATGGTGATCTGATCGGGATCGGCCGGACCAAGTTCCGGCACAAAGGAGATCGAATGCACGGCGAACTGCGGCCCCTTGCCGAGGCATAATTCCTCAAAATCCCACATCGGCACCGGCTTGGTTTTCGGCACCCCCAGAAGATCAATCCAGCAGCACAGCAGGTATTTCACGCCGGCCTTCTCAAGCCGCTTCTTGACGGCGGGTATCTGCTTGCGATTGCGTTCAATCGCCTCGTCCATTGATTCAACGTAAATTTTGCTCATCGGCTCTCCCCTTCTTTCAACTCCAGTTTTGCTTCAACAGGAACTGGTTCTTGTAATTCTTCAAACCGGTCATGGTCTCCACTTCACCGATGTCCGGCTGGCTGTGGATCTCTTTATCCAGAAAATCGAGAAAACCATCCCGGTCATCACTGACCACCTCGATCAACAGATCGAACCGTCCCGACACCCACAGGATGTAAACCACGTCCGGCAGGCTCGACATCCGCTCGGCGACTGCCTGCGGCGTCGACCCCGGCGCCACCTTGATGCCGAGCATGGCGTCGGTCTTGTATTCAACCGCCACCGGATCGGCTATCGCCACAATGCGCAACATACCCGCCTGCTTCATGCTGTTGACCCGGTTGCGGATGGTGCCTTCGGAAACCTTCAGCGCCTGGGCAATCTCGGCAAACGCCATGCGCCCGTCCTGCTGCAACATCGCGATGATCGATCGGTTGAGCTGATCATGGGGTGAGGATGTGTCGACCAGACGCGCTGGCCGTTCAGTCAGCTTGCGCTCATCTATAC
>JABDJG010000329.1 GCA_013002595.1 Hyphomicrobiales bacterium
CACCCACGGTTGCCGCGGCCACCCAGGACGCCAGCCGGGTTTTGAAGACCGTGCGCCCGGCGATTATCCAGATCAAAGGGTTTTTCGGCGCCAACACCGCGCAAGCCTTCCATGGCACCGGTTTTGCCGTGGCCGAAGGCGGCCTGTTCATCACGAACTACCATGTCGTTGCCGAACAAGTACAAGAACCGGACAAATACCGTCTGGAATACCGCACAGCAGACGGCAAGACCGGCAAGGTATCAGTGCTGGCGGTGGACGTGCGAAACGATCTTGCCGTTGTGCGTACCGAGGATCACGCGCCGGCTCCGCTCAACGTCATCCCGGCGATCCCGGTCAAGGGCGCACGGGCCTATTCGGTGGGGTATGCGCTTGATGTCGGGCTGACCATTACCGAAGGGGTCTCGAACGGCAAGGTCGAAGATGCCTTCACGCCGCGCATCCATTATTCAGGCGCCATCAATGGCGGCATGTCGGGCGGGCCGGCATTGAACGCCAACGGCGAGGTGATCGGCATCAACGTCTCGGGCTATCTGTTCAGCCAACTGGTCAGCTTTCTGGTACCCGCTGCACCGGCGGCAATGCTGCGCGATCATGCCGTCAAATTGAGAGACCAAGTTCCACCATTGAAGGTTGCCATCGTGGAACAGGTCAAGGGCCATGCGGTCGATCTCCTGACCGCGCTTGATGGGCCGGTGACGACGCAGGCATCATCCGGGTATGTCCTGCCTGCCAAGATGGCGCCATTTATCGATTGTTCCGCTTCAGTGGTGCCGGCACGGGACCAACCGGTGCAGCTGACCCGCATCGAGTGTTCGGCCAAGGCGGGCATTCATCTGCAGCAAGGTTTTACCAGCGGCAATCTGTATTACCTGCACAAGGTCCTGACGACAGACAAACTTGATGCCTGGCGCTTTACCCACAAGCTATCCCAGATGACGACCGCCGATGGACGCTACGGGCAACGCAAGCATGTCGGACCGTTTGCCTGCAAGAACAAGGTCGTTGCCCTGAAAGGATTCGATGCCAGCCTGGTTGTTTGCGCCCGCGCCTACCGCAACTTCGCCGGGATCCACGATTTCGTGGTGCGGGTCAGCAGTCTCAATGGAAAGGCACAAGGCTTCACCAGCCATCTGGACCTGTTCGGGGTGGAGTTCGATGGCGGCACACAGTTCATACAGAGCTTCGTCGAGGCCATGGAGTGGACGCCATGACGGCCGATGTCGTTCTGATTGAATGCTTCGATGAACATCACAGGGTGATTGTCCGCGAGCGTCTTGAGTTGAACAACGACAGTCGCACGCTGACCATCGGACGCAGCCTGCATGCTGACGTGATCCTGGACGATGAACATGCCGCTGAAATGCACGCAACCATCGAAATCACGCCGGACGGCACCATTCTGGCCAGCGATCTTGGGTCGTTGAACGGGCTTGTTGTCGAGCGCAAACGCCACTATCAGGCTGAAAACCTGGCGCTGCCCAGCAACACACTACAAATCGGCCGCACGACGATCAGCTTTCGCACGTCTGCAGACAGCCTGCCTGCCGAAAAGCCCGACCACGTGCGCCTGGCCAGGTTCTGGCACAAGCCGGCCTGGATCGCCGGGGCCAGCGGGCTGGTCGCCGTAGTGATGACGATCTATGAGAATTGGCTCACGGCGCCCAATGATCTGGCGGTCGCTGTCACCACCGGGCTTGCCTGGCTCACACTGTTTATTGCCGGCTGGGTTGCGCTATGGGCGCTGTTGTCACGGATCATGCTGGGCAGCTGGCGGTGGCTTGTTCATGCGGCGATCATTCTGGGGGTTGCCGTCATTTTCGATATCGTTCTCGAGTTGACTGATCTGGGCGGATTCGTTTTCACGGTGCCCGACATTCCCGGCTCGCAACTACTGCTCAGCACGATTGCGCTGGGAGCGGTGCTTTACTTGCATTTGCGCGCTGCTTCACGGCTTGGGATGAGGCGGGCTGCGTTGCTGGCCTGCATCTTGCCGGTTCTGGTCTTCGGTTTCGGCCAATGGATCACGATCAGGTCTGCAGCTCAGAACGTCAATGCTGTCGGTGCTTTCATGCGGATTTACCCGCCGGGGCTCAGACTGCGCACGGCCGCGCCACCGGATACCTACTTCGATGATCTGGCCGACTTGCGCAAGACCGCAGAAAAAAAGCGTGACGCATTGCCGGCATCGGAAAACGGCGGCGGATTGGGACTATTCGGACTGTAGCAGGCGGCTTGTGACAGACATCACATCAGCCCAATGCGGCCACATGGCAAATCTGTCAAAATGCAAGTTCAGACCCAAGGAATTGCCACATGTTCTGGGATCGTATTGAACCCGTTGTAACTGACCGCGTCAAAGCCGCGGTGGACGATGCGTATGAAGTATTCTCGAACTACCAGATGCGGGCGCCTCTGGTGTTTTGTGATTGCAATGTCTGTATGACGCATGAACAGGCCCGAGCGCTGCTCTCGACGCCGCTGAGAATGATTCCGCAAGAGCTTCTGGCCGAGTACACAAATTCCGCGCATGGCTATGACCGCGAATTGATCGAAACGCAGTTCAAATACTTGTTGCCGCGCTATCTGGACCTGATCGCGGATTGCAAGCCGCCAAGCCATCAGGACATTGAAACCTGCCTGGATCGCCTTGGCAGCGCGGGCTACAGGACGTCTTGGCCAGCCAGGGAAGTCGAGGTCATAGGTGAGTTCTTCGATGCTTTCGTGGAGGCAAATCTCGTCAATCTGCATCTTCTTAAATGGCCGGTCGGGCTTCGTCTGGAATTCGACATGATCGATGTGCTGGTCATGGTCGTGCGGGCCAGCGGCGATCTAGAACGGGTGCTGGACGTTTTTGACAAAGCGCCAGATCCGGAAGCGGCGGTCCATATGGCAAGTATGCGCGCAGATGTCGAGAACACTGATGGCCGCCACCTGTATCGCAACGCTTTCCTGGAAGACCGTCCGGCGGAAGCGGCCATGATAGGTGAATGGCTGATGCGCGACAGTGTGACGGAGCGGATCATGGAGGCTGCCGGTCTTCTGGACGATCCATCGTATGACGGTGTCCTGGAAATGGGCCTCTAACAAGCCTCTATTCCCACAGACCCTAGGGCGTGGTGACCATTTCAGACATGAGTTTGACGGGCCATATTTTGAGTGATTTTTGTGGAAAATCCGGTGCCGTTGGCTTGTCGCCTTCAAACCGGATTCTCCGCAAAAAGCGCCAAAATATGGCCCGCCCGCAAGGGTTTTGCAAAAATCGTCCACTAGCGGCGGCTTTGTCCTTGCAAAGGGGGCGACCCTGTGCGGCGGACAAGGCCTTGTTATTGAACGATTTATGCAAAATCGAGCCCATGTCTGAAATTGTTACCACACCCTAAAGCATCGCCTTGCGAATGAGGTCGTAGACCGAGTGATCGTTGGGAATGGGCAGTTCCAGCAAACGTTCATCGCCGTCGGCAACGATGAGCACCATATCGCGCCCGAAGCACAGGCGGTCAACGATGGCTTCTGCATCCTTGGCCAGTGTACTGGTGATACTCAAGGCCCGGTCGGCGGTGTTCTCGATTTCGACCAACATGCCCAAAAACGGTTCATCGGGTTCATCGGCAAACACGGCATGGGCGTCAAGGTGACCGTCCTCCCAGTCCGTCAGAGGACTGGGTTTTACGATGATCCTGAACCCGGGTTCGAGAATTCTGGTGATGCGCGAGGGATTGAACTCAATCTCGAATTGGGCGGTTTGTCCGGACCATCGGTTACCGTAGCCAAACAGGTTGTAGCGTTTGGAAATGGTCCGCCCGCGCAAGGTCCATTGTTCGCGGGATGCTTTTGGCGTCGCCTTTCTCATTGGTCCCCGACCTCACCGTAACCCGGCATTCATAGCACAATCAGGCAATAGCTGATGACGAACAGCCGATTTGCAGGTAGTCGGGAACGCTTAGTTCGCCGGGTGGCCATTTCGAAGACATTTGCCATTTTGCGATAGCGACGTCTGAAGCAGGCACTCAACCTTGTCCCTTGCCCGTTCGATGAAATTGGCCCTGTGCGGCACAGCGTCATCCGCAGGATCGCTGCCTGCCTCGCTCAGTTGCGCCATGAACCGATCATCGGCATCCGCCTGCACATGACTGTAATCCTGCATCTGCCACATGGCGATGCCTGCCACGATGACCAGTGAACTGGCCATGGCCGCGATTAGCTGGTTCTGGCCTTGGCGTGCCCCGGCATCGTCAATCTGATAAAGATCGTGGGGGTCCAGTTCATCCAGGTCCTTTTGAGTGCCGGGAATGTTCCGGGCGCGTAGCACATCGATCGGATCGGGCTCCCAGGGTACAGCATCGTCTTGTGACGGGAATGGTTCAGGCGCTGAGACCTCTCCGGTATCCGCTGGCGCATCTTCGGATGCGACGGTGGCCGGCTCGGCAGGTCCAGCGTCAGAAGTATCGGCCTCTGCATCATCGGCAACATAGACGTCGGTGCCTGACAACTCGTCTTCGTCATCGGGCACAAGAGCGGCCAACAGGCCGTCATACTCGTCCTGATCCAGGACAATATCGTCACTGCTTGCGGCCTGTGGCGCAGCGGTCTCAAGCTCGGCAGGCTTTGTTTGAACTGCCGGCATATCTGTCTGTGGCGCGCCGGCTGGAACAGCGGGCAATGCATCGCTAGCAACGGCCGCGATCGGTTCAGGTGCTGCCGGTCCTTGCTGCAGCGGGGCAATAGCCGTTTCGACCGAGGCCGGCAGCTGGGTATCTGCCGTCTTCCAGACCAAAGGGACTGGGGTCGGTACAGACGGCGCCGGTGTCCACGGCCTGTGCAGTTTCGGAAGGGACACCGGCACGGACCTGGAACTGCGGGACGCAGCCGTTCTTGCCGGTTCGGCGGGCGATGACTTGCGGCGTGCCCTTTTCCTATCAAGTGACGAGCGTGGGGACAGATTGGCGCACGCGACGCGAACAACTTCGCTTGCCTGAATATACTGCACATGCAGCATGGTTGGCTTGGGCGCCGCGTAGGGACGGCCGAACGTCCAGTTCTTTGCCGCAATGATGTCGGCGCCCGTCAACAAATACCGCTCGTTGTATCCAGCGTTTTTCCATTTACGCGCCTTGGCGAACAACTCGGTATGCAACCGAACCCAGTCGGTATCGGCGTCCAGCAACGTGGCCAGCAGTTCCAGCTTGCTGTTGAACAACGCTTCCTGGTCGAACCTTCTGTGCTTGAGACCGGCGAGTGGCGTTGGCACATCGGCGATGCGCAACGGGCTGGCGATCAGGGACAACATCCGTTTGGAAAACTCGGCTGCCTGTTCGGCCTCGCAGACGAACGCCTCGGATGCGACAGCCTCACTGGAAAGCACGAACAGAACCGTATCTGCCCGCGCGATCAGTTCGCCAATGCGGTCTTTCCAGCCGGTTCGTTCTGCCTGTTGTTTAGGCGTTACGGACACATCAAACCGGCCGTAGCGCGTCAGAGCGGAGACCAGCTTGTTCACAAAGCCGATGTCTGCGTCGCAACACGACACATGAACCTTGAGCCTCGACGGCTTTCTGTCAACTAACAACATACTCGGCTGCCTCCCAGAAACACCGGCAGCCTGATTGGCCATTGCGGTCGGCAATGAACAAATGACACCGATTTTCGGTAACAGCGGATACTCAATCCACTTACACCCACTAACGTGGCGTCACATTAGCACGCACGATTCGGTTGTAAATACCCGATGGCCAATTTGACGCATACCGACTGACCGCCAAGCCGTTGCTTTAACGCACAGATTTTAAACAAGAGCACGATCGGGTTAGATTGAATCAATCTAACCCGTGAATCGTCCTCTATCATATTGACGACGATCAGGTTTATCGTTTTTGATTGTTTCAATCAAAAACGATCCTGATCTAGGCGCGTTGCGCTCAACTGCAATCGGCACTGTGCCGATTGAACGCAACCTGGTTCACTCGCCAACCGCGTGCAAAACGACACGGCGGCGGTGCGGCCGATGGCGGTGTTCGAACAGATAGATCCCCTGCCAGGTTCCAAGGGCCATCGCCCCATCGGCGATCGGGATCGTCAGCGAGACATCGGTCAGGGCCGCCTTGATGTGGGCCGGCATATCGTCCGGGCCTTCCGATGTATGGCGCAGCCAGTCCATGCCCTCGGGCACGAGACGGGCAAAGAACCCGGCAAGGTCAATCTGTACATCGGGATCGGCATTTTCCTGTATCGTCAGCGATGCGGATGTGTGGCGGCAATAGACCGTGATCTGACCGGTCCTGATGGCGCTTTGATCGACGAAAGGCGCGATCTGGCGGGTCATTTCGTAAAGACCCTGGCCGGTGGTTGCAATCTCGATATGGGCTTGAAGCTGTTTCACGTCCGCAAGTCTAAAGCGGTTTGCTTTCATTGTGTATCATTTGACCGGGTTTTCGCGTCTGCTGGCCAGTGCCCAGTCCACGCCATGGTCTGGCCGACTACAAGTGGGCTGTAACGACGTCCAGCGGGCGCGAAAACCCGGCCATGTCGTGTCGGAGACGCGCTTCCAGCACGATGGTGGACCAAACCGGCCCATCGGACGTCGTTGCGGAACTTGCCCGATGCCCCACATCGCGCTACGTTCCGCAACTAGCCGAGTGAACCGATTTGGACCATCAAATGGTTCACAATGAAAGCAAACCGCTTTAGCGACCAAATCGGCGGATTCGCCAGTTTAATTTGCCAAATCCAGGCTGCAATGCACATGGATTGAAGCATTCCGCAGCATTGTCCGGCATTGCCTACTTGATGAACATAACCAGAACGTGTATCTTTGTTTTGGGTTTGTTCTGATTCTGTGCCGGCGCTTTGAAAGCGCCGCTACCATAGGGACCAATTGAGGCCATGCTGACACGTAAACAACATGAACTGCTGATGTTTATTCACGAACGGCTGAAGGAAGCCGGTATTCCACCGTCCTATGAAGAAATGAAAGGTGCGCTCGATCTCAAGTCGAAATCGGGCATACACCGGCTGATCATGTCGCTGGAAGAGCGCGGCTTCATCCGCCGGTTGCCGAACCGGGCACGGGCCCTGGAGGTGGTGCGGCTGCCGGAATCGGTGTCGCCTGGCCTTGCCTCAGGCGGACGCCGCGGCGGGTTCAGCCCGAATGTCATCGAGGGCTCGCTTGGCAGGGTCAAACCTGTTGAGTCCGGTGGTGCTGCCTCTGATGACGGCGCCGGTATCGCCATCCCGGTCATGGGACGAATTGCGGCCGGTGTGCCGATCTCGGCCATTCAGGATCATTCCCACAATATCACCGTGCCGCCGGAAATGATGGGGCATGGCGAGCATTTTGCGCTTGAGGTGAACGGCGATTCGATGATTGAGGCCGGTATTCTGGATGGCGACACGGTGCTGATCAAAAAGGTCAACAACGCCCAGAGCGGTGAAATCGTCGTGGCTTTGGTGGATGACGAGGAAGCAACACTCAAGCGTCTGCGCCGCAAGGGCCATTCAGTTGCGCTGGAAGCGGCCAACCCGAATTATGAAACCCGCATCTACGGCCCGGATCAGGTCAGTGTGCAGGGCCGGCTGGTCGGATTGCTGCGCCGCTATTAGAGCGGTTCGATCGTGCAGCCGTCTTTTTGTAAGCGGTGGGAACCAGCTGGATCTTGCGGCGGGCTATCGGTTCGATGACCCAGGGACGCTTGCCGCGCATCTGCGCTGCCGTGACGATGTGGGTATCATTTCCCTTCAAATGGATGGCGTGGGCGCCATGACGCCACAAATCGAACCTGTCGATGCGGACCGGTACATTGGCGCAGGCACCGCGCAGCGGGAAATCGCTAATGAGTATATCCGCCTTTTCGCACGGATGATGAACCGGCGCACCTTCTCGCAGGAACACGATCTTGCAGCCCTTGGAAACCGCCTTGCACTTGACCTTGCTGCACGTCCATGCCAGACGGCTGGCGGCCTGTTTGAGTTCAGCATCATCGCCATCGTTCAGCAGCCATTTGCCGGTCACGAATTTGGCGCGGCGGGCCGTTGCCGGCACCAGCAGTCCGTGCTCGCCGCGCACTGCCACATTCTTGCCGGCCCGCTCGATGAGGATATCAGGCCTGTTGAGGGTGAGCGACAGCAACACGGCGATGGCGGCCGGCACAGCCCCAAACAGGCGCAGCCGGCCCTGCCACAGGCACAGCCAGACCGCTGCAAAGCCGATTGACAGTGCACTGGCAAACGGCAAGGTCGGCACGGCAATACTGGCATGAGGCAAGCCGGTAACCCATTCAGCAATCGCGGTTACCTGCGCCAGGCCCTTGCCCATGACCCACAGGGGCGCTGCGTCCAGGCCGAGCGGCATCAACAAGGTTGCAAGACCGGCCATCGGCATGACGATGAGGGAGACGATCGGCAGGGCGAGCACATTGGCAATAACGCCGAGCGGTGCGATGCGGTTGAAATGATAAGCCGCCGGCAGTCCGGTAAAGACGCTGGCGATAAGTGTGGTGGTTGCGGTTGCGATAACGAAGCGGGCCAACCATCGCGCGCTGCGTCCCACCTGTGTTGTGGGGTAGGCCCGCACAGCCCGATTTTGCCGCACCTCCCACAAGGCCTCATAAGTCGCGATAAGACCCATGACCGCCAGGAACGACATCTGGAATCCGGCCGACAGGACAGCTTCCGGTGTAAGCAATACGATCAGCGTGGCAGCAATCGCCAGGTTGCGCAACGATATGGCCGGACGATCGAACAGGACGGCCATAAACATGACCGACAACATGATATAGGCGCGCTGCGTGGATATCGCACCACCCGACAGCAAGAGATAGGCAGCCCCCGTTGCCAGGGCGGCAACGGCGGCAAACTTCTTGGTCGGCCATCTCAGTGTCATGCCGGAGAAAACCGCCAGCACAGCGCGGGCCAGCCAGAACATGCCGCCAGCCACCAGCGACATGTGCAAGCCGGAAATTGCCAAAACGTGGGCAAGACCGGCAATGCTCAATTGCTCGCGCAACTGCGGCTTGATCTGGGCGCGGTTGCCGGTGATGAGGGCTTCGGCAAAGGCGGCGATATCGCGTGGCAGCGCTGCGTGGATGCGCCGGCCTATCTCGCTGCGCCAGCCGGCCACCACGGTGCGCCAGGATGGACGATCGGGCAACGGCGATGTGCGTTCATTATCGCTTGCCAATACCCCGCGGCCGGTGGCGCCTATGCCGCGGAACCAGAGCGTGCGGCCATAGTCGAATGCGCCCGGCGCGACAGGCGTGATCAGCGGGAACAACCGGACCCTGGCCTGAAGGTACTCGCCAATCCGCGGTGTGCCGTCCAGTTTGTACACGGTCAGCTGCACGGCGCGCGGCCAGGCCTGCCGGCGGATTTTCGAGATCGTTGCGACTTCAACGACGATTCTGGCCCTGTCCGGTCCGGACATCGCAACGTCCGTCACCCATCCGGCCAACTGCACAGACCCGGTGCTGGCGGCAAGTTGCGGTGACCTTACCTGTTCTGTTCGGATCTTGCCGGCAAAAAATCCGGTCGCAACGAGGCCAATAGCGAGATAACAGATTGTCCAACGAGAGCGTCGGCACGCATAAAATGCCGCTGCCGCCAAGATGCCAGCCAACACGAACACGGCCATGGGCGGCTCGACCGGCAAAGAAAAATACCCGGCGACACCGACGATCAGGCACACCGGCACCCACAGGAACAAACGGGTTTGCTGACCGTTCAGCGCCGCCAACAGCCGTTCGGCCGGCGTACCTGTTTCGGTGCGCGTGCCGGCCAAATCGGCGGTATGCCAAATCTCACTCACGGGAACACGGACGGCCTCCCAACCGCTTTGTACAATCGCTCAAACCATGCCGGCCGCTTTCCCGTCGGCACTTACATGGCCGGGCGCGGTGTGCTAAATCCCGGCGATATGTCCCAGGACACAACCTGCCCTCACCAACATTGACGGAGAACGGCGCCAATGTCACCGCCTGTTGTCACCAGATTCGCCCCCTCCCCGACCGGGTACCTCCATATCGGCGGTGCCCGAACGGCACTGTTCAACTGGCTCTATGCCAAGGCCAATGGCGGTCAAATGCTGCTGCGGATCGAAGACACCGACCGGGATCGCTACAGCGATGAAGCGGTTGAGGCGATCCTGGATGGCCTGACCTGGCTCGGGCTCGACTGGTCCGGCGATGCCTTTTCGCAGTATGCCCATGGCGAACGGCACCGGGAAATCGCGCTGCAGCTGCTGGCCGAAGGCAAGGCCTACAAATGCTATTGTTCGCCGGGTGAACTGACGGCGATGCGCGAAGCAGCCCGGGCCGAGGGCCGGCCGATCCGCTACGACGGCACCTGGCGCGATCGCGATGAAGCCGAAGCGCCGGACGGTATCGCGCCGGTCATCCGGTTCAAGGCGCCACAAGATGGCGAGACGGTGGTCGATGATCAGGTTCAAGGCCGGGTTGTCTATCAGAACAAGGAACTCGATGACCTGATCATCCTGCGCTCGGATGGCTCGCCAACGTATAATCTGTCAGTCGTCGTCGATGATCACGATATGGGCGTGACCCACATCGTGCGCGGGGTCGATCACCTGACCAATGCGGCGCGGCAAAGCCAGATTTACCTGGCGCTGGGATGGCAGGTGCCGGTGATGGTCCATATCCCGCTCATTCATGGCCCGGACGGGGCAAAGCTGTCCAAACGCCATGGTGCGCTGGGTGTCGATGCCTATCGGGCGATGGGATATCTGCCGGATGCCATGCGCAACTATCTGGCACGGCTTGGCTGGAGCCACGGCGATGACGAAGTGTTTTCGACCGAGCAGATGATCGAGTGGTTCAGCCTTGATGCGATTGGCAAGGCGCCGGCCCGGTTCGACTTCGCCAAACTGGAAAACCTCAACGGGATCTACATCCGAAACACCGCCGATGACGAACTGGCCGACGCCATAGACAGTTTCCTTCCCTATAGCGAGATGGACGCTGCCACGGTGGCAAAGTTTCACGCCGGGCGCGAGCAGCTGATTGGCGCCCTTGCCGGCCTCAAGGCACGGGCCAGGACCATGATTGAACTGGTGAACGGAGCCGCCTTCCTGTTTGCCGAGCGCCCGCTAAAGCTGGATGAAAAGGCTGCTGGCATTCTCAATGACGGGGGGCGCGAGGTGCTGGGTCAATTGATTGGCGAACTTGACAATCAGGCCGACTGGACGACTGAAGCTCTTGAGGAAAAGGTCAAGGCGTTTGCCGAGGCCCAGGACATCAAACTGGGCAAGATCGCCCAGCCGCTCAGGGCCGCCTTGACCGGAACCACCGTATCGCCGGGGATTTTCGACGTTCTGGTGGTTTTGGGGCGCGATGAATCGCTAGGCCGGATACGCGATAACATCTCATAACGATATTGCCGTTTTACAGCAGTCGCTGTTTGGCTTATTTTGTCCCCTTCTAGCCAACGGGGTAGCTGATTTGCCCTGCCCGCCGCATGTCTTGAAACTGCAGCGGACGCGGTAACGGGCCTGTGTTCAATGCTGCTGCTCCAAAGTGGCTTATAGGTGGCGGTGGAAATTCGAGAGGTAAGACTGAATGTTGAAAAAAGATGGTAGCGCACATATGACGATCAACGGCCAGTCGCTGGACATGGATATTTATGCCGGCACGATGGGTCCATCCGTCGTCGACATTTCCGGACTTTACAAGAGCGCCAACGTGTTTACCTACGATCCGGGTTTTACGGCAACAGCGAGTTGCGAGTCCGAAATTACCTACATCGACGGTGATGAAGGCGTTCTTTTGTATCGTGGCTACCCGATCGAGCAGCTGGCTGAGCATGGGACATTCCTGGAAACATGCTATTTGCTGTTGTACGGAGATTTGCCGAACAATGCGCAGCGCAAGGAATTCGAAAGCGCGATCACCTACCACACGATGCTGCATGAGCAGATGTCGCGGTTTTTCTCAGGCTTCCGGCGCGATGCGCATCCAATGGCGGTCATGGTCGGCGTCGTCGGCGCCCTGTCCGCCTTTTATCATGACTCAACCGACATCAATGATCCGCATCAGCGCGAGATCGCCAGCCGCCGCATGATCGCCAAACTACCGACCATTGCCGCAATGGCCTACAAATATCATATCGGCCAGCCGTTCGTTTATCCGCGCAACGATCTGGATTACGCCAGCAACTTCCTCAATATGTGCTTCGGTGTGCCGTGTGAGGAATACAAGGCCAACCCAGTTCTTGCCCGCGCCATGGACCGCATTTTCATTCTGCATGCCGATCACGAGCAGAACGCCTCGACCTCAACGGTGCGGCTTGCCGGCTCGTCAGGGGCCAACCCATTCGCCTGTATTGCAGCCGGCATTGCCTGTTTGTGGGGCCCGGCTCACGGCGGCGCCAATGAGGCTGCCCTTAACATGCTTGAGGAAATCGGCACACCAGACCGGATCCCCGAGTTCATTGACCGGGCCAAGGACAAGAGCGATCCATTCCGGCTGATGGGATTTGGCCACCGGGTCTACAAGAACTATGATCC